>NZ_RZPH01000579.1:0-3864 GCF_004022825.1 Mesorhizobium sp. M7A.F.Ca.CA.004.04.2.1 | reverse complement strand
ATTCGGCACCGTTCACATCGAACACTACCGCGAGCATTTCGGCTGGGACCTCTGGTTCTACGACGGCCTGGATTTCCGTGTTCTCCAGCTGATCTATCCCACTGTGGACGGCATCTGGCCATGGCAGGCCGAGGCGAGCAACTGGTTCCGGGCCTGGCAGCCGCTTCTCGACACCGCGCCGTCGCCATAGGCCTATCTGCCGACGCGCAGCGTCAACGCCCAGAACAGCAGCGCCAACAGGCCGATGCCGGCGCCAAGCACACAGACGCCATTCCAGCCCATTGCACCGTAAGCCATGGTCGAGGCGATGGAGCCCAGGGCACTGCCGACCGAGTAGAAGATCATATAGCCGCCAACCAGTCGGCTGCGCGCATCCGGGCGCCGGGCGAAGATCAGGCTCTGGTTGGTGACGTGGACGGCCTGGATCGCCAGATCGAGCATGACGATGCCGGCAACGAGCAGCCACAGCGACATGCCCATGAAGGCGATCGGCAGCCAGGCTGCCATCATCAGCAGCAGGCTGAAGCCGGTGACCAACTGGCCGCGGCCGCGATCGACGAGGCCGCCGGTCCAGCGCGCACCGAGCGCGCCGGCGACGCCCGCAAGGCCGAAAAGCCCAATCTCGGTATGCGAAAGTGAAAATGGCGCAGCACTCAACGGCAGCACCAGCGGCGCCCACAGCACGTTGAAGCTGGCGAAGATCAGCATGGCCAGCACCGCCCGCACGCGCAGCAGCGGCTCCTGCGCGAACAGCAGCAGCACCGAAGCGAGCAGGCGCGGATAGGATGTGCGTGGCCGCTCCGCCTCGTGGCGCGGCAGGATCAGGTAGAGAACCATCGCCATGACAAGCGTCAACCCGGCCGAGACAAGATAAACCCAGCGCCAACCGGCGAAATCGGCGACGACCCCTGAAGCGAAGCGGGCAAGCAGGATGCCCAGGATGACACCGCTGGTGACGGTGCCGACCGCCCGCCCCCGCTGCGACGCTACGGCGAGGTCGGCAGCGAAGGCGACCAGCACCTGCACCACCACCGCAAGCAGCCCGACCACCGCCAGGCTCGCCAGCAGCATCGCCGCATTGGGCGCGACCCCGACCGCCACCAGCGCCACGGCAGACAGAATCGCCTGCCCGGCAATCAGCTTGCGGCGATCGAACAGGTCGCCCAGCGGCACGATAAAGAACAGGCCGAGCCCATAGCCGATCTGCGTTACCGTCACCACGATGCCAACCGAGGCCGGCGCGATAGCAAAATCATGCGCCATGGCGTCGAGCAGCGGATGGGCGAAATAGACATTGGCAACGCTCAGGCCGCAGGCGATGGCGAAGATCAGCGCGGTCAATCGTGACAATCCCGCAGGCGGCGGCGCCACCCGAGGCGGCCCATCGGATTGCTCGAGGCTTGTTGCACCGCTGTTCACCACCTGCATGTTCATGTCTGCTCTCTCCATAAAAGGTTTCAACTTGAAACCTCTTGCTGGATAGGCAGAACAGTTTTATGTTGCAACCGAAAATCGAATGCTGGACCAACGACTGCCATGGTGAAACGAACGAGCCACCACGAAGCGGATTGCCTCATAGCGCGACCACTGGACGCGATTGGCGACTGGTGGTCGCTGCTCATCGTGCGTGACGCGTTCGACGGCTTGCGGCGCTTCGGCGAATTCCAGAAGAGCCTCGGCGTCGCCAAGAACATCCTGTCGTCGCGGCTGCGCAATCTCGTCGCGCATGGCATCCTCGAAACGGTCCCGGCACCCGACGGCAGCGCGCACCATGAATATGTGCTGACGCAAAAGGGACGCGGCCTGTTCTATGTCCTGGTTGCCCTGCGGCAATGGGGCGAGACCTACTTCGCCGGACCGGGCGAACCCTATACCTTCATGGTCGACAATCTCACCGGCCGGCCGATCAAGCGCCTGGAAGTCCATGCCGAGGACGGGCGGCAGCTTGCCCCCGGCGAAACCCGGCTTGCCGACTTTCGCAACCGCGAAACCGGTTAAGAGCTGCTGCCTGCCAACAGGCGTGGCGGAATCGATTTCCGCTCGACCAGACAGGGAATCGGCTATCGTTTCCTGCAGCACAGAGGGTGGAGTGACCGATGAAAGCCGTCGTCTTCGAGAAATTCGGCGAAGCGCCGACGATCCAGACCGTTCCCGATCCGAAGCCGGCAGCCGATGGCGTCGTCATCAAGGTCGAAGCGACCGGTCTGTGCCGCAGCGACTGGCATGGCTGGATGGGTCATGACGATGGCATCACGCTGCCGCATGTACCGGGCCACGAACTGGCCGGTATCGTCGTCGCCGCCGGCAAGCAGGTCACCCGCTGGAAGGCCGGCGAGCGCGTCACCGTGCCGTTCGCCGTCGGCTGCGGCCGCTGCTTCGAGTGCAATTCGGGCAATCACCAGGTCTGCGAGCATCAGACCCAACCCGGCTTCACCGGCTGGGGTTCGTTCGCCGAATATGTCGCCATCGAACACGCCGACACCAACCTAGTGCGCTTACCCGACGAGATGGAATTCGCCACCGCCGCCAGCCTCGGCTGCCGCTTCGTCACCTCGTTTCGCGCCATCGTCGACCAGGGCCGGGTGACGCCGGGCGAATGGGTCGCGGTGCATGGCTGCGGCGGCGTCGGCCTGTCGGCGATCATGATCGCCAGCGCCATGGGCGCCAATGTCATCGCCATCGATCTCACCGACGAGAAACTGGATTTCGCCAAAAAGATCGGCGCCGTCGCCACCATCAATGCATCTACGACGCCGAACGTGGTCAAGGCGGTCAAGCAGATCACCAATGGCGGCGCGCATATGTCGATGGACGCGCTCGGCCACCCCACCACCTCGTTCAATTCGATATCCAATCTGCGCCGGCGCGGCCGCCATGTGCAGGTCGGCCTGATGCTGGGCGAGCATGCCCGGCCGCAGGTGCCGATGGACAAGGTGATCGCCTTCGAACTCGAAATCCTTGGCAGCCACGGCATGCAGGCCTACCGCTACCAGGCGATGATGGACATGATCCGCAACGGCAAGCTGAAGCCCGAACTGCTGGTCGGCAAGAGAATCAGTCTCGACGAGGCGCCCGCGGCCTTGATGGCGATGGGCGGCTTCGAGGGGATTGGTATTGGAGTGGTGACGAAGTTCTAAAGCGCGTCGCGTTTGAACGGATCCAGGCGACGCGCTTTAGGTCCTTGTTTTTATGCATGTCGTTCTCCCAAAACCGGGGCCACTTTTGGGCGACATGCATTGGGCGAGGACGGCACCGTCGTCAGGCGATCGCGCGTCGTGGCAATTCCTGCTTCGCGAATCGCTTGGCGCCTACGACGCAGAGCACGACGCCAAGCGTGACGACCACCATCAGCGGGCTGACCTGCTCGTGCAGCAGCGTCGCTGCCAGTGCCAATCCGAAAAATGGCTGCAGCAGCTGCAACTGCCCGACC
The DNA here is from genome assembly GCF_004022825.1 of Mesorhizobium sp. M7A.F.Ca.CA.004.04.2.1. Taxonomy (NCBI): domain Bacteria; kingdom Pseudomonadati; phylum Pseudomonadota; class Alphaproteobacteria; order Hyphomicrobiales; family Phyllobacteriaceae; genus Mesorhizobium; species Mesorhizobium sp. M7A.F.Ca.CA.004.04.2.1. The sequence continues at coordinate 434 of NZ_RZPH01000579.1, read as the reverse complement.
GCGGCGATGCCGCCTTGCGCCAGCCCGCGATACCAGAACACGAAGCCGATCAGCATGCTGAACAGCGAGACATAGGCAAGCCCTATCCACGCCCTGACGCCGACGCCTTCGAACGATGGCGGCATGGTCATCAGCGTCAGCACCAGCATGATCGGCAGCGACAGCACCAGCGCCCAGCAGATCACTTGCCAGCCGCCGAGCTTGCGCGACAGCGCGGCGCCCTCGGCATAGCCCAGGCCGCAGGCGATGATGGCGGCCAGCATCAGACCATCGCCCACCGGCGAGGCCGTCACGCCCTGCGTCAGGGCAAAACCCGCGACCAGCGCGCTGCCGATGCATGAAAACAGCCAGAACGCCGGGCGCGGACGGTCGCCGCCGCGCAGCACGCCGAAGATCGCGGTCGCCAACGGCAGCAGGCCGACGAAGCTGATGGA
>NZ_RZPH01000578.1:0-3869 GCF_004022825.1 Mesorhizobium sp. M7A.F.Ca.CA.004.04.2.1 | reverse complement strand
GCGCGCCGCCGACGCCGTCGTCGTCGCCGAGCCGGAACCCGCTGAATACGTCAAGATCTGCGACGTCTACGGCGCTGGCTACTTCTACATCCCCGGCACCGAAACCTGCCTGCGCATCGGCGGCTATATCCGTTACGACATCGGCGGTGGCGACCTCGGTTCGTTCGATGGTGCAAAAGCCGCGGATCACCAGGATGGTGATGACCACAACACCTGGCTGAAGAATACCCGCTTCACGCTGAAGACCTGGACAGGCCAGGAAACCGAACTCGGCACGTTGAAGACCTACACCGAGACCCGCTTCAACTTTGGCGACGACAACGCTTTCGAGGACGTCAACGCCGCCCATAACCGGGACGTCTCGCTGAACTTCGCCTGGATCCAGCTCGGTGGCCTGCGCGTCGGTAAGGACGAATCGGCCTTCGACACGTTCGTCGGCTACGCCGGCAACGTCATCCAGGATACGCTGGTTCCCTACGGCGATTTCGACACCAACGTCGTCCAGTACTACTTCGATGCCGGCAACGGCTTCTCGGCAGTGGTCTCGCTGGAAGAAGGTAACGCCAATGACACGATTGACAGCTATGTTCCGCATGTCGTCGGCGGCGTGAAGTACACGCAGGGCTGGGGCGCCATCACCGGTGTCGTCGCTTATGACAGCAACTACGAAGAAGTGGCCGGCAAGGTTCGCCTGGATGTGAACGTCTCCAACGAACTCTCGCTGTTCATCATGGGCGGCTACGGCTCGGACGATAACCTCAACGACAACCTCGGCAATCATGTCGACGCCAACGGTCGCGGCTTCTACAAGATGTGGGGTGGCAATTGGGCAGTGTGGGGCGGTGGCACCTACAAGTTCAACGAAAAAACCTCGTTCAACGCCCAGGTGTCCGCTGACGACTGGAAGAACGTCGGTGTTGCCGCGAACATCGCTTATGACGTTGTTCCGGGCTTCACCGTCACGGCCGAAGTCGACTACCTCCATGCAGGCCGATTTGGCGATGTCAACTATGTTAACCCATCGTTCACCCCGGCCGATAAGAAGAACAGCATCGGCGGCCTCCTCCGCTTCCAGCGCTCGTTCTAATATATTTCGACTTGTCGAAATCGAAACCCGGCGGGTAACCGCCGGGTTTTTCGCGCCGGATTTTCAGGGGCCTCGGCAAATGCAACTGTGCTGCCCCGCGGCCGAGCCTTGCACTTCTTGAAGGGTTTGCGGCCAACAGTAGCCAGCCGCCGAGGCGGAGCCCTGACAGCTTCGGCAACCAGGCTATTTGCCAGTCCGGCAACGCCTGAGATTTCGCGCCAAGCGCTTCGAGCGCCGACCAGCAGAAAATAATCGGCCAACCGGCGATTGCATTTGGGATCGTCGGGTGCGGAATCACGCGCATCCCTGCGCTTCTTCAGCTCAGCAGTGCCAACCAAATCGAGGTGACGTGCATGAGAGGCACGTCAGCCCCGTTTGAATTACGTCTCCGCCAAGTCGCCCAAAGCATCGATTAGCGGCTGGATCTCGCCTTCATAATTCTTCCAGCGCTTGACAGACGATTTGTAGATGGGTTGGCGAACCTGCCAGCGGCTGGGCGTGTTGACCGAACCATCCCTGTCGAAAAAACGCAGGCAGGCGTCATCCCAGGGCAGCCCAAGGTAATCTATGAGGCGGCGTGACTGCGCCTCCTGATCCTCGACGAGCGTTTCGTAGCGGTTTTCGAAGATCAGGCCCGGGAAAACCTCGTTCCAATGCTGCATCAGACGGTCATATTCGCGATAGTACAGACCGAGTGTCTTCAGGTCGGTGTTGTAACTGTGCCCCTCGCCGAATTTCAAGACATAGCAAGAGACGCAATTGTCGATCGCGTCACGGCGGCAATGGATGATCTTTGCGTTGGGGAAGAGAAGGCCAATCAAACCGATCAGTTCAAAATTATGCGGCATCTTATCGACGATCCTAAGTGCCGCGGGCGCCCGCTCCTTCAGATAGGACAAATGCTCCTCGGCCAATGTTCGGGACAAGCCTTTTGTGATCGACGCGACCGCCGAGTCCAAATCTCCGGCTGACGACCTTCTGAGTTCAATCGCATTCGCCACCCGCCTAAGCTTCATTAGTTCGCCCGCGCCGTGTACATCAGGATGACTGGCGCAGATCTGTTCCGTAAGAGTTGTGCCTGAGCGAGGCATGCCGACCACGAACACGGGAATTTCCGAAGGATTTCCGTAATCGGCCTTGGCAGCCAGCATCTCAGGCGTGAAGGTCGCAATCAGTGAGTCTATCCAGCGACGGTATTGGTCGATATCGAAGTTGCGGCCTGATGCCTGTTTCGACTTGTTGAAATGGTCGAATGCATCCTTATAGCGTTTGAGATCATTCAGCACCTTGCCGGCCGCCAGATGAAGGTTCTCGGCACCATCCGGTTCAAGCTTCGGATTTCCAAGTTCGCCAAGAATGGCTTTGAGCTCCTTAGGCTCTTCGGTGAATTTTTGTGTCTGCACGAGGTCATTGTACGCCGCCGGCACCTTGATACGACGTTCGATTGCCTCCTGAAGATAGGCGGCAGCTTCAACCATCCGTCCCACGCTGGTGAGCGCGCGAGCCAGTCCGATCCGCACCTTTGGATGATCCCGGTTTATTTTTAGTGCCTTCTCATAAAGCGGCAAAGCCATCTCAGGTTTGTCAAAGTCGATATAAGCGTCCCCCAATGCACAAAGTGCTTCGATAAGATCTGGCTGCAACTCCAAGGCGTATTGCATATGTCTGATTGCTGGCGAATATTCGCTGACCTTCACATAGGCCGAAGCCAGCCCAAGGTGGTAGTAAGGGTTTTTTGGCTCCTCGCCGACCGCGCGTGCGAAATATCGCAAGGCCGCCTCATCGTCGTAGCCCAGGCACACGGTCCCCAAGATATACAGGGCAAGTGGATGGTTGGGCGTACGCGCCAGAACTTGCAGGCATAAGTCCTGAGCTTCGCCGAGCCGTTTGACTTGCTGAAACTGATATGCCTGCTGCAGCAACGCCTCGTCGGCCTGCGCACGCGAAAGCGAATTCGCTTTCGGAAGATTCGGTTGCGGGAATTTGGGTTTCGGTCCGGTTTGGACCTTCAGGTGCTTGGACCAGGCAGGCGGCAGACGATTGTTCATTGCGTCTCGCTAGCAAAAAGATACGCAGGAATCCAGCGTTACGATTGCGGACCGCCGGGTGCTTGCACGGCCAAGTCGGCCACGCTAGCAAGAAGGCCCTTTTTCAAGCGAGCTTCCGCCATGCACCAGCGCCCTCCCCTCATGCCGCTCATCGCAGCGCTTCCTTCGACGGTGCCGTTTGTCGGCCCCGAAGCGCAGGAGCGCGAGCGTGGCCGCGCTTTCCGCGCCCGCATCGGCGCCAATGAGAGCAGCTTTGGTCCCTCGCCGCGCGTCACCGCCCGGATGGCCGAGATCGCCGGCGACATGTGGATGTATTGCGATCCCGACAATCACGATCTGAAGGTGGCGGTCGCCGCGCATCACGGCGTAGAGGCCGAGAACGTCGTTGTCGGCGAAGGCATAGATGGCCTGCTCAGCCTGGTGGCACGCATGTATGTCGCGCCTGGTGACGCGGTGGTTACCTCGCTCGGCGCTTACCCGACCTTCAACTTCCACATTGCCGGTGTCGGCGGGCGGCTGGTGACAGTCCCTTACGAGAACGACCGGGAAAGCCTGGATGGCCTGCTGGCGGCGGTGCGTAGGGACAAGGCCCCGCTGGTCTATCTCTCCAACCCCGACAATCCAATGGGTAGCTGGTGGGAGGCGAGCGAGATCATCCGCTTCATCGAGGCGCTGCCGCAAACCACCATGCTGGTGCTCGACGAGGCCTATGGCGAACTCGGGCCGGCCTCGGC
>NZ_RZPH01000577.1:0-3870 GCF_004022825.1 Mesorhizobium sp. M7A.F.Ca.CA.004.04.2.1 | reverse complement strand
GCGTGACAGCGTGTCGGCTATGGCAAACCCGATGCCGCCGGCGCCCGCCGTGACCAGCACGCGCTGGCCTTTCAGCCCGGTCAAAAATTCGTCCGCCGATGCCGGCGCCCTTGTGCTCATGGTCCTGTCCTTCTCATTGCAGCCGCCGTTCGCGCAGCGCCATGACGGCGCCCAGAACGACCAGTCCGTAAAGAATTGCCCTCGTGGCATAGGGAAGCGTGGTGCCGGCGAGCAGCATCTGCAGTGCGGTCAGCAACAACACGCCGCCGAGCATGCCGAGATAGTGGCCGCGTCCGCCGGTGATCAGCGCGCCGCCGACCACCACCACAGCGATCGACGGCAACAGGTAGTCGTCGCCCATGCCAAGGCTTGCCTGACCCGAAAAGCCGGTCAGCATGATGCCGACAACAGCCGCGCAGACGGCCGAAAGCATATAGACCAGGATCAGCGTGCGCTCGACGCCGATGCCCGACAAGCGCGCCGCGCGTAGCCCATTGCCGATGCCGTAGACGCGTCGTCCGAACGGGGTGCGGCCAAGCAGCAGTACCGCCGCGACGACAAAGACGACCATCAGCAGCACTATTGGAGTCAGCAGGCCGGCGAGCTTGGCCGTCATGACCCAGCGCAGCATCGGCGAGGAAAAACCGGCCGGCGTGCCCTGCGAATAGAGCAGCGCACAGCCTTGCAGGATGCCGTTGGTGGCGAGCGTCATGACGATCGGCGAGATGCCGAGATAGACGATGCCGAAACCATTGGCGAAGCCAATGGCGCAGGCCATCAACAGGACGACCGGCAAGGCGTAGACAAGGGCGGCGTCGGAGCCGTTGACCATGCCGGCCAGGATGATGCCGGAGATGCCGATCGTCCACGGCACGGAGAGGTCGAGGCCACCGGTCAGAATGACGGTTCCCTGCCCCAGCGCCAGGACGGCTAGGAAGGACGATAGCACCAGCAGCGAATTCCAGTACCCCGGATTGAGGATGGCGCGGCCGAGCCAGACCTGCGTGACGACCACGATGAGCAGCAGGCAGACATAGGCGGGCAGCGCATAACGCAGCGTTTCCGCGTTGCGCAGGTGGAAGGCAGGGCGCGGCGCCGCCGGACTGCGCTGGGCATGGGCTGGTTCGGCGGTCTTGAGACGCCGGTCCACGCGCTCGAGTTGCGAGGGCAGTATGCCGGCGCGCCAGGCGGCGAGCCGGGCACGCGCGGCGCGTAGCTGCACGGCAAGCACCGATGCATGCGAGATGGAGCCGGCAAGTGCTGCCAGCACCAGAATGGTGCCTTCGGCGATGGTCGCATAATAGGCCGAGACATTGAGCACCAGCAGGATGTTCACCACGATCATCAGGATGTAGGCGCCGAAGACCGAACCCACCGGGCCGCCCTGCCCGCCGCCGAGGCGCGTGCCGCCGACGACGACCGCCGCGAACATCGACAACAGCAGCGGATTGCCGACCAGCGGATCACCGCTGCCGGTCTGGGCGCTGATGAAGACGCCGGCAAGGCCATAGCAGCCGCCGGCGATGACATAGACGGCAAAGCGCACCAGCACGACATTGATGCCGACGGAAGCGGCCGACTCCGGATCGCTGCCGACCGCATAAAGTGCTGTGCCGAAGCGGGTTCCCTTCAGCCAGAACCAGGCGAGCAGGACGACGCCGATCACCACCAGCGGCATCGGCAGCCAGCCGGTGATCGCGTCGCCAAGATAGAAGGTACCGAGATCGGGCGACACGAAGCCGCCGGGCTTGTCCATCACCAGCAGCGTCACGCCTTGCAGGATGAACATGGTCGACAGCGTCACCACGATGGGCTGCATGCGCAGCACGGCGATGAAGAAGCCGTTGAAGGCGCCCACCGCCATGCCGACGCCGATGCCGACGGCGGTCCACAGGATGATGCTGGCGCCTGGCGCCATCGGGTCCATGCTCGATGCCAGCACGGCATTGACCAGCGATATCACCGCGCCGGCAGAGAGGTCGAAACCGCCCGACAGGATGACGATGGTCTGACCGATCGCGGCGAGCGCCGAGGTGGTGCCGCCGCTCGACAGGAACGACACGTCGAAATAGGTCAGCGGCCCGGCGTTGATCCAGTCGACAACGAAGAGCAGGATCGCCAGGACGATCGCGGCAATCAGCGCGCCACGATTGCGCACCAGCGCGCGGCGCAGACCGAAGCCGCCGGGAACAGGGGATGAGGCTGCTGCGCTGCTCATGCGGCTTCCCCGGCATGGCCAAGCGCCGGGCGCATGATGGCCGGTTCGGTGATGGCGTCGCCTTCGAGTTCGGCGGCGATGCGCCCGTCGTAGAGAACCAGGACCCGGTCGCATTGGTGGACGAGTTCGGGAATCTCGGTCGAGTGCAGCAGGATCGAACCGCCCGAAGCCACGTAGTTTCGCATCATCACATAAAGCTCGTGCTTGGTGCCGACGTCGATGCCTCGGGTGGGATCGAACAACAGAAGGATGCGGCTCTGCGCCACCAGCCATTTGGCGATGGCGATTTTTTGCTGGTTGCCCCCGGAAAACGCACCGGCCCGCGTCCAAAGCGCGCGGCGGTCGACCTCGACAGTGTCGAATGCCGCCTCGACGGAGCGGGTCTCAGCCTGCGCGTCGACAAGGCCTAGCCGTGTGAAGCGCGATATCACCGGCAGGGTGGCGTTCTGGCTGCCCGACAGCTTCAGGAACAGGCCTTCGGATTTGCGGTCTTCCGGCACCAGGCCGATGGCCATGTTGGGGCGCAAGGCATCGGCCGGCGAACCGAGCCAGACCTTGCGGCCGTCGACGAGGATGTGGCCGCGCTCGATCTCGGCCATGCCAAAGCAGGCCAGGAACAGGTCCTGCTGGCCCATGCCCTGCAACCCGGCGACGCCGAGGATTTCGCCCTTGCGCAGATCGAAGCCGGCGCCGTCGAGCTTGCGCCCGACCTTTAGGTCGCGCACGCCCAGAACCGGCGGCCCGAAAGCCTGGGCGCTGTCCGGCTTGGGCGGGAAGGTCTGCTCGATGCTGCGGCCGATGATCTTTTCGATGACGTCGCCATCCGAGACATCGGCAACCGGCGCGGTGACGATGTGGCGGCCGTTTCTCAGGATCGTCAGCGTGTCGCAAAAGGCGCGGACCTCGCGCATGCGGTGCGTGATGAAGACGATGGTGGTACCCGCCGCCTTCAGCCCGGCGATGATGTCGCCCAGCCAGTCAACATCGCGGCCGGCGAGCGTCGAGGTCGGTTCGTCGAGCAAAAGGATGCGCGGCTTGCGGTAGACGGCACGCGCGATCTCGATCTTCTGGCGCACCGAAAGCTCGAGCTCACTCACCTCGGCGTCGAGATCGACGGAAAAACCGAGATCCTCGATATGGCGGCGGACGGCCTTGCGGGCGGCACCGCGGCGGATCAGGCCGGAGATGCCGACCGGGGCGTAAGGCAGCATCATGTTGTCGAGGACGGAGAGGTCGCGCACCAAGGTCATCTCCTGGAATGCTGTCTGCATGCCCAGCGCATGTGCTGCGCGCGGCGCGCCGTAAGCGATCTCCTTGCCGAAGACACGGACATGGCCTTGGCTCGGCCGGACCAGTCCGGACAGCAGCTTCACCAGTGTCGACTTGCCCGCTCCGTTTTCACCGAGCAGGGCATGGACGCTGCCGGGCGCGATCGCAAACGACACGCCGTCCAGCGCAACGGTCGGTCCGAACGCCTTGCTGATGCCGTCGATCTCGATGGCGGGGAGCTCGGAATGTTCTGTCATTGTCCTCGATCGCCAGGCTTGGCATGGGCTGACGATGCACGGACAGAAAATGTCCGCGCATCGTCAAGATCGCCTTGGGAGGCTTATTCTTCCGGTTGTCCGACGAGGGCAGCCGCGAGGCCGACC
>NZ_RZPH01000576.1:0-3875 GCF_004022825.1 Mesorhizobium sp. M7A.F.Ca.CA.004.04.2.1 | reverse complement strand
GTCGCGGCCGAAGCCCTGATCGAGCCGCACCGTGCCGGCCGCCCCGGCGCGCCGAAGGTGTTCTTTGAAAGCGTTGCCGTCTCGGACCGGCTGTTTGTGGAAACCATGTGCCGGGCGCTGCATCTCAGGAATTTCCGCAACATCGGCGTCGACGGGCTCGACCTGTTCTTCAACTACAACCCGTTGATCAACGACCATGCCGGGCGGGCATTGGCCGAGATTCGCCTGATGACCAGGCATCTCGGCGAGTTCGGCCTGGCGCCGGCCATGCTGGTCTGCGAAATCACCGAACAGGCGGCGGACGACGCGCTTCTCGTGCGGCTGGTGCGCGAGATGCGGCGCGACGGCATCCGCATCGCCATCGACGATTTCGGCACCGGGCACTCGACCGAGGAGCGGGTGAGCCTGCTCAAGCCCGACATCGTCAAGATCGACGGCACCTGGTTCGCGGAGTTCTGCCGCCACGCTGCCGCCGAACGGTTCTTCCGCCCGCTGGTTTCCAGCCTGCATGACCGCGGCGCCAAGGTGCTGGTCGAAGGCATCGAGCAGCCCACCCATCTGCGCGTCGCGCTCGAAGGCGGCGTCGACCTGCTGCAGGGTTTTCTCCTTGCCCGTCCGGCCTTGGCCGGCACGGTATTCGAGGAGAAACCGCTGGTCATCGATGCGCTGCTGGGCCGGGACAGCAAGGTCGTGCCCCTCTTTGGCTAGGGCATGTCGATATTCAGGTGATGCCGGCCTGCAAACGGCGGCTTCCTGCGCTTCCCTAGTTCTACTGCCACGCAGTAGAACTGAGCTCACGTACTTAAGTACGCTCCGCTCCGGTTCTCGGAACCCACCGTTTTCGGCTCGGCCTGACCTGAATCTCAACATGCCCTTCAACGGCCTCAGATTTTCGGCGATTCACATATCAGCGGCGCTGATCGTCGTACCAAAACAAATCATTGGTTGAGACCGCCGCCGCTGCGATAATCGCGCGGAGACAGTGCTCCGGGGAACAGCCATGATACTTTACGGCATGATCGACAGCGGCAATTGTTACAAGCCGCGCCTGCTGATGGCCAAGCTTGGCCTTGGCTTTACCAATGTCGAAGTGAGTTCGCACACCGGCGATACGCGCAAAGCCGACTTTGTCGCCAAGAATCCGAATGCTATGGTGCCGCTGCTCGAGTTCGACGATGGCCGGCGGCTGGCCGAATCCAACGCCATCCTGCTCTATCTCGCCGAAGGCACACGCTTCCTGCCGGCGGACAGGTATGAGCGTGGGCTTGCCTATCAATGGCTGTTCTTCGAGCAATACAGCCACGAGCCTTACATTGCCGTGCGCAAGGCGCTGCTGACCTTCCCCGAACGTGCTGGGGATGCGACCCCGGAGCGGCTGGCGGTGACGCTGGAGCGCGGCAACAAGGCGCTCGGCGTGATGAACAGGCATCTGGAAAACAATGCTTTCTTTTCCGGCAGCACGCTCAGCGTCGCCGACATCGCGCTCTATGCCTATACGCATACGGCGGAGCAGGGCGGCTTCCATCTCGACGCCTATCCGGCGGTGGCGGCCTGGCTTGGCCGAGTGGAAGCGGATCCGGGGCATGTGCCGATCGAGTGGATGGGGTAGTTTGTCCCGCGCCAGGTGGGCGGATGGGTAGCTACTTCAAGAGATGATCATAGTCCGCATGGGTGCCGATCCAGAACCAGATCACATCATCGTTGGTGCGGGTGGCAACAGCCCGGTAATTGTCGTCAACTCGCGCAGACCAGTAGCGTCCGACCTGTTTGAAATGCAGCGAGGGATCAAAAGGGTGGGAGCGGAGTCTTTCAAAACGCCTGTCCGCTTTTGCTCTGATCGCCGATGGCAGTTTTTCGTAAGCCTCCCAGAACGATGGGGAGGCGACGTGATTCACAGAGGCCGCGTCCGACCAGCGCGATGGTCCGTCAGTGCCTGTTCGGCAAGCTTATCCAATCGGCCGGCTTTCGCATCGGCCTCGATCTGCCGATCCCACATATCCTCCCGAAGCGCTTCGAACCAGGCAGCAAACGCCTTCAGTTCTTCAGGGCTCAGTTCCGCAACGGATTTTTCAATTTGCTCAAGCTTGGTCATGGCCGAATGATACCACTACTAGGCTAAAAGTACCACCGGTGGGACTGTAGCGCCCGTTGCAGCACCTAACCCCAGACAGCAAAAAGGCGGGATTAAATCCCGCCTTCCATGCTTGGTAGCCTGATCGGGAACGTCCGGTCCGGGCTGGCAGCTATCTGCTGATCCAGCTTGTCGGGTCTTTCCGCTCCAGCGCGCTTCTCGCGCGACTGTCAGTACATCCGTGACTTGCCGCGCGCCCCGAGCTCTCGCCCGGCGCGCGCTATCGCAAAATCAGGCTGCCTTGCTCAGAGATCCAGCGGACGACTTGCCAGTGCGGCGGTCCTGCTCGATCTCGAAGTTGATCTTCTGGCCTTCGACCAGGGTCGACAGTCCAGCACGCTCGACAGCGGAGATGTGGACGAAAACGTCCGCGCCGCCCGCGTCAGGCTGAATGAAGCCGAAGCCCTTGGTGGCGTTGAACCACTTGACCGTTCCAGTTGCCATTTAGATAGTCCTTCACATTTGCTTTAGATTGACCAGACCGAGGTCCAGCCGGTGTGCATCGAGATTTTGGAGATAGACGTCAGCAAACGCGATTATCGCGAGGCCCGGATCGATCGGCCGAAATATCAATGGAAGGCATATAGGCTGCTTTCGCACGAAAAACAAGACTGCGTGAGAAAGCCGTGATGAGGGCGCCGCCCAATGGCCGCCCCAATCGCGTGAGAGCGTCGCGATGATCGGAGCCTGTGGGCGCTCGATCCACACCCGCTTGGGAGGGGATCTTGGGGGAGAGGACCATGAAAATCATTCTGCTTGCCGCCTGCCTCACGCTTGTCGCCGCCCAGGCGCAGGCGATCTCGCGCTACGACCCGACGCGTATGGGTTGCGGCAAGGTTCAGGGGACGATCGCCCGGCAAGGGGCCGTCATCCTGCGCTACCAGTCGAAGCGGGTGCCTAGACTGCCGCTCTACGACCGCTATGTGCAGAGCCAGCGATTCTGCAGCATGGGCGAGGTGAGGACACGGGCCTACGTGCCGAGCGCCGACACAAAGTCCTGCCCGGTCTACAACTGCAAGCGGCCGGACAATGACCGGCATTTCCGCCGGCGGTTCTTCCACAACAACTAGGCACCTGCCTACAACAATTAGGCACCTGCCTACATCAGAACCCGAACGACACCTGCGCTGGTGGCGGGGGGCCGACGCGCACGCCTTCCATGGCCAGCATCTTCTCCTTGGTGATCGATCCGCCGGGCGCCGAGAAGCCGCCGATCTTGCCGCCGGCGGCAAGAATGCGATGGCAAGGGATGACCAGCGGCACCGGATTTGAGCCAAGGGCGGCCCCGGTTTCGCGGGCGAGCCCGGCATGGCCGGCGGTTTTGGCCAGCTCGCCATAGGTGGTGGTTTCGCCGAAGGAGAGTTTTCGCGCCGCGTCGTAAATGGCGAGGCGGAAATCGTCGACGCCGTCGAGATCGACCGGCACGGCGGAGAAATCGATGTCCTCGCCCGCCGCATAGGCCTTGATCGCCGCGATCAGCTCGACCACCCATGGCGGCTGCGCCGTGGCACTGGAAACGCCGCCATGGCGCAGCAGGCGCCGCTCCACCGCTTCGCGGCTGCGTTCGGGCAGGCAGAGCCGGATCAGGCCCTTTTCGCTCCACGCAATGCCCATGAAACCGATCACTGTTTCTAACACTGCGTGGCCGGCCGTGATCGAAGCTGTCGTGACCATGATGCGTTCCTTCCCGCAAAGTGGCGAAATCCGGGATTGGTCCCAGTACATATGCGGAACAATATGGCAT
>NZ_RZPH01000575.1:0-3879 GCF_004022825.1 Mesorhizobium sp. M7A.F.Ca.CA.004.04.2.1 | reverse complement strand
CGCCGGGGCCGAACAATCTCATGCTGCTGGCATCGGGCGTGAATTTCGGCCTCGTCAGAACCGTTCCGCACATGCTGGGCATCAGCATGGGTTTCCTCGTGCTGCTGCTTGCCGTCGGTCTTGGCCTCGGCGCTGTGTTGACGGCGTTTCCGGCGCTGCATACCGCGCTCAAGATCGCCGGCGGCGCCTATCTTTTGTACCTCGCGTGGAAGATCGCCATGTCGCGCACGCTGACCGGCAAGGGCGAGACGAACGCGCGGCCTATGCGCTTCATCGAGGCGGCCGCATTCCAGTGGGTCAATCCCAAGGCGTGGGTGATGGCGATCACCGCCATGGCCGTCTATGCCAATGCCGAGCACCCGTTCCTGTCGGTGGTGTTGATCGCCGTGGCTTTCACTATCGTCAATTTGCCGAGCGTCTCGGTATGGGCAGGGTTCGGCACGGCGCTGCGTGGCTTCCTGTCGGACCCGGTGCGGCTGAAATGGTTCAACATCGCCATGGGCGTGCTGCTGGCGGCGACGCTTTGGCCGATGCTTAAATAGGCTGTGGGGCGCACCAGCCGATCGTAGGGGGACGGGATTCGGACTCTCGGCGGACCGTCCGGATCGGGAGCCGCCCCGTGTTGCACATCCATTGTGCAGTGCACATTAAATCTTCGTAATGCCGCCTTTTGGCCCTTTTCCAACAAAGGCGTGTCCTATCTATTCGGCGAAATCGCGGCAACGGGCCGCGTTGGAATAGAACCCATCGGACCACGACGTGTCGGGTGGAGAGGGCCTTTGACCATGCGTGGAAAAGTCGTTCTTTCGTTGCTGGCCGTCGCCTGCCTGGGTGCGGCCGGCTGGCTCTATCTTTCGCCTGACGCGCTTGGCAGGGTCCAGCAGGTCATCGGCGCAAAGCAGGTTGCCGCGCCGGACAAACAGGCTGCGGCTTCGGACAAGAAGGCCGACAATGCCGGGCGCTCGGTCTCCATCCTCTCGGCCGTCGCCTCGACAGCCGATTTCCCGATCCGGCGTTATGCGATCGGCTTCGTCTCCTCTCCCGCCGTCGTCAACATCAACGCGCGGGTGTCCAGCCAAATCGTGTCCATCGACGTCAAGGACGGGCAGATGGTCAAGACCGGCGATCTGCTGTTTTCGCTCGATGACCGGGCGCTGAAGGCGCAGCTTGCCAAGGACCAGGCGGCGCTGGCCAAGGATCAGGCGATGCTCGCCAGCTCGCAGTCCGATCTCCAGCGCGCCAAGGATCTGGTCGCCAAGCAGGCCGGCACGCAGCAGACCTACGACCAGGCCGTCGCCGCGCAGAAGGCTGCCGCAGCGACTGTCGATGCCGACAAGGCGACAATCGACGCCGACAATGTCCAGCTTGGCTTCGCCACGATCACGGCGCCGATTTCCGGCAGGCTGGGTGCTGTCAGCGTCGCCGTCGGCGATCTCGTCACCGTCAGCAATGGCAACAGCAGTACGGCGACCCCGCTGGTGACCATCACCCAGATGGACCCGCTGCAGGTCAACTTCAATCTTCCCGAGAGTAACCTGGCCCTGCTGCACAAGGCGCTCGCCAACCCGCAGCAGGGCGCGGTGACACTGACCAAGGATGGTGACCCGACGCCGATCGGCAAGGGTACGCTCGATTTCGTCGACTCCAGCGTCGACACCGCGTCGGGCACGATTGCCACGCGGGCAAGCATTCCCAATGCCGATCTTTCGCTATGGCCCGGCCAGTATGTGAATGTCGTGCTCGACGCCGGCATCATGCCGCAGATGACATCGGTTCCCACGGTCGCGGTGCAGCCAAGCCAGAAGGGGCCGTTCGTCTATGTCGTCAAGCCGGACAACACGGTCGAGATGCGGCCGGTGCAGGTGGCGCTGACCGAAGGCGAGAACAGCGCCGTCAGCCAGGGGCTGAAAAGCGGCGAGAAAGTTGTCACTGAGGGCCAGACGAGGCTGAAGGACGGCGCCGCGGTGCATGAGGGCAAGGCCACGGCCGATGCCGCGCCGAAGGTGGCCGAGGCGAGCAAAGCCGGCGAGGCGGCCCAATGATCTCCGAATTCTGCATACGCAGGCCTGTCGCCACCCTTCTGATGTCGTTCGCCCTCGTGCTGGGCGGACTGTTCGCCTACAAGTTCCTGCCGGTGGCGGCACTGCCCAGCGCCGAATTCCCGGTGGTCAACGTCTCGGCTTCGCTGCCCGGCGCCTCGCCGGAAACCATGGCGACGTCGGTGGCGACCCCGCTGATCAAGCAGTTCGCAACCATCGCCGGTATCGATTCGATCTCGACCACGAACTCGCTTGGCCAGACCTCGATCGCCATCCAGTTCGTGCTCAACCGCGACATCGACGCGGCAGCAGCCGACGTGCAGGCGGCGATCGCGCGCACGCAGAAATCATTGCCGCCGCAGATGACGGCGCCGCCGAGCTATCGCAAGGTCAATCCGGCCGACGCGCCGATCCTTTTGATGTCGCTGGTCAGCGACACGGTTCCGCTGACCGATCTCGATGCTTTCGCGGAAAATGTCATCTCGCCGTCGCTGTCGACCATAGACGGCGTGGCGCAGGTCTCGATCTTCGGCCAACAGAAATACGCGGTGCGCATCCAGATCGACCCGACCGCGCTTGCCGCGCGCGGCATCTCGATCGATCAGCTGCAGGCGGCGGTCGCCTCGGCCAACAGCAACACGCCGCTCGGCGTGCTGCAGAACGACAAGCAGCAGCTTACCATCACCGCCAACACGCAGCTGACTGACGCCGCCGGCTTCTCCAACATCATCATCGCCACCAAAAACGGTCACCCCGTGCGGTTGGGCGAGGTGACCCGTGTGGTCGATTCGGTGCAGACGACGACGACGGCGAGCTGGTATGACGGTACGCGCGCGATCATCATGGCGGTGCAGCGCCAACCCGACGCCAACACCGTCGACGTCGTCGACAAGGTCAAGGCCATGCTGCCGTCCTTCAAGGACCAGATGCCGGCCGCCGCCGACATCAAGCTGCTTAACGACCGCTCCAGTTCGATCCGTCAGGCCGTCGATGATGTCCAGTTCACGCTGCTGTTGACCATCGCGCTGGTGGTCATGGTGATCTTCGTGTTCCTGCGCCGGGTGACGGCGACCATCATCCCGGCCGTGGCGGTGCCGATTTCGCTGATCGCCACGCTCGGCGCGATGTTCCTGTTCGGCTTTTCCATCGACAACATATCGCTGATGGGCCTGACGCTGGCGGTCGGCCTCGTCGTCGACGACGCCATCGTGATGCTTGAAAACATCTTCCGCCATATGGAGGAGGACGGGCTGTCGGCCTTCGACGCATCGCTGAAGGGCGCGCGCGAAATCGGCTTTACCATCATCTCGATCTCGATTTCGCTGGTCGCGGTGTTCATCCCGGTGCTGCTGATGGGTGGCGTCATCGGGCGCATCTTCAACGAGTTCGCCGTCGTGGTGACGGTCGCCATCCTGGCGTCGATGTTCGTGTCGCTGACGCTGACGCCGATGCTGTGCTCGCGGCTGCTGTCGGTGACCAAAGCCGACCGCGACAAGCATGGCCCCGGCCACAAGCCGGACCTCGTCACCCGCGGCTACGACAAGGTCTTGAGCTTCTGCCTGCGGCACACCTTCCTGGTGTTCCTCGTCTTCGTCGGCACCGCGGCAGCGTCGGTGTGGCTGATCCAGACTTCGCCGAAGGGTTTCTTCCCGCAGGAGGACATCGGCCAGATATCGGTGACCACCATCGCACGCCAGGACATCTCTTTCGACGCCATGTCCAGGCTGCAAGGACAGGTCGCCAGCGTCTTCTCGCATTCGCCCTATGTCGACCATGTGGCGTGGTCGGCGGGCAGCGGCAACAATGCGCTCAACCAGGGGCAGCTTTTCGTCCAGCTTAA
>NZ_RZPH01000574.1:0-3882 GCF_004022825.1 Mesorhizobium sp. M7A.F.Ca.CA.004.04.2.1 | reverse complement strand
ATTCTACCGCGCTCGGACAGATCACGCCGCTCTTGATGCTGGTCGGCTCCTCGATCCTGTTTGGCGAGCGGATCGGCGGCCGGCGCATGGCGCTGATCGGGCTCGGCTTCGTTGGAGCGCTGATGGTGGCGCAGCCGACCATGCAAGGCATTTCGGTCTACGCCTTGCTGGCGCTCGGCAATGCCACATTTGCGGCGGCGCGCGACCTTGCCGGCCGGCGGGTCGCGGCCGAGGTGCCGGGGATGATCGTGGCGATCTCCGCCGTCGTGGTGGTGCTGATCGGCGCCGGCGCCGCGCATCTGGTTTCCGAGCGTTGGGTCATGCCCGGGGCACATCACCTGCTGCTGATGGCCGGCGCCGGATTTTTCCTGATCTTCGGCCATTTCTTCATCTTCATGGCCTATCGCATCGGACCGACCAGCGCCGTGGCGCCGTTCTACTATTGCTTCACCGTCTGGGCGGTCATTTCGGGCCTGCTGGTGTTCGGGCAATTCCCCAACGCGCTGGCGATCTGCGGCATCCTGCTGGTCATCGGCAGCGGGCTGACCATCGTGTCGCTGGATCAGCGTCGCCGCCGGCTGGCCGTCGTGGCGTAACCTTGGCACCCAGGCAGGTGCTCACGAGGCGTTGCCGGGCCGAAAAAGATCGTCTAATCGGCGAAGCAACGTTCGATCGACGACGACATGATCAATCAGCCAGCGGAGTTCCCCGTGACCGATTTTGACCAAAACAACAACTCCGACGCCGAGCACAAAGCCGCTATCCGCAAGTCGCTTGTCGGCTGGGCGGTGTTCATCGCCGGAACGCTGATCTTTTTCGTCGCCGCCGATGCAGTGCTGATGCCATAGACGAGCCGCTGCACGTACCGGCCTGAAGCCGGTCTTGCCTTCAGAAACTCGAAACCTCAGACGATCGGCAGGCGCCTAAAGCGTCCGCCTTGCGCTGAACTGATGGTAGGCCCACAGAACGACCACCGCGCCGATGACGGCAACGATCAGGCTGTAGATGTTGAGGCCGGTGACGCCTGACGCGCCGAAGGCACTGAAGATCAGACCGCCGACAATGGCGCCGACGATGCCAAGCACGATGTCCATGATGACACCCTGGCCGGTCTTGTTGACGATCTTGCTGCCTATGAAGCCGGCGACCACGCCGAGAATGATCCAGCTGATGATACCCATTTTTTCCTCTCCATCCCCTCGCCAGCCGAACATTTTCATAGGATTGTCAAAACCTCAAGCCAGCTTGAAATTCCGCCCGAATGCTTCATTGTTGAGGAGGGGTCGGGCCTTGGTCGCTATGGAGGATCCACTATGGGACTTTTTGACAATGCCGTTCCCGGCGGCAACATCACCAAACCCCTGATGATCGCGCTCGGCGCATTGCTGGTCGGCAAGATGCTGAGCGGCAGAAGTGCCGAAGCGCCAGAACAGTCTCCCGCGCCCGCTCCGACCGCCCCCGTTCCCGTCCCTACGGAAACCACATCCGCCGATGGTGGCCTGGCTGGCGGCTTGGGCGGCCTGCTCGACAAGCTCAGAAATGCCGGCCACGGCAATGCCGCCGACTCCTGGGTCGGCACCGGGCAGAACCAGCCGATCAACGCCAACGATCTTGGCGCCGCGATCGGACCGCAGATCATTCGCGAGATCGCGCAACGGACCGGGCTGGACGAGCAGGAACTGCTCAAGCAACTGTCCACCGCCCTGCCCGGCATCGTCGACAGACTGACGCCGAACGGCCAGGTGCCGCAGCAGCACCAGGTCGCCACCGCGTTCAACAGCTGACGCGGCAGCCACGACAATTGGAGCGCTGCGCCTCGTGCGCAGTGTTTCGGTTTGCCGGTGATGGGATGAGTGTCTGGAGCGGGTAGCGGGAATCGAACCCGCATATTCAGCTTGGAAGGCTGCTGCTCTACCACTGAGCTATACCCGCGCCTTACCTGAAGTACCGGATTCATCCGAAAAGCGCCATGCACTTTTCGGTCCGATTCTTGTCGCGTTTCAGGGCTTCCGGGCCGGCAGTGGTGGAGAGGGTTGGATTCGAACCAACGTAAGCTAAGCTAACGGATTTACAGTCCGTCCCCTTTAACCACTCGGGCACCTCTCCAGTCTGCCGCCGGAGCCATGCAACGAGGCATTCACGCCGATCCGGACCCGAGTTATGTGTTCTCCGAAACCAGCGCAGCGCCTTATGGCGGCAAGCCCATTGGGTGTCAACCGCGCAACCATGGTTTTTCGTTTCTGTTCGCCGGCTGTGACGGCGGGCCATATCCTTGGCCGGAGGACACCGCTATAGAAGCCAGCCATGAGCGATAAAACCAACACTCCCAAAGACACCCATTACGCCAAGCTGCGCCGCGCCTATCGCGACGAGAAAAGCGGCGGCGCGCCGGCGTTCCGGCCCCGACAGCCGGTTCCGCCGGGCGAAAATGCCGCGGACGGGCTGGTGAGGCTCTACGGCCTGCACACGGTGCGCGCCGCACTCGACAATCCGCGCCGCAAGATCAGGAAGATGCTGGTGACGCGCAATGCGGCCGAGCGCCTCGAAATAGCCGATCTCGCCGCCCTGCCCTTCAAGATCGAACTGGTCGAACCCAGGGACATCGACAAGATCACCGGGTCGGACGCCGTGCATCAGGGTGTGCTGATCGAGGCCGAGCCGCTGAAAGCCAAGCGGCTCGATGCGCTTGGTGACGCGAAGCTGGTGCTGGTGCTCGACCAGATCACCGACCCGCACAATGTCGGCGCCATCCTGCGCTCCGCGGTCGCCTTCGGCGCCGGCGCGCTGATCACCACAGCCCGCCACAGCCCGCAGGAATCGGGCGTGCTGGCGAAATCCGCCTCCGGCGCGCTGGAGCACATCGACCAGATCGAGGTGAAGAACCTCGCCGACGCGCTCGGCCAGCTGCACGAGGCGGGCTTTCGCACCATCGGGCTTGATTCGGACGCGCCGGCCGAACTCGAAAAGAGCTTTGCCGGAGAAAAGATCGCCCTGGTGCTGGGCGCCGAAGGCAAGGGCCTGCGCCAGAAGACCCGCGAGACGGTGACGACGCTGGCGCGGCTCGACATGCCCGGCGCCATCCATTCGCTCAACGTGTCGAATGCCGCGGCGATCAGCCTTTACGTGGCGAGGAAGTTTTTAGCGAGTAGCGAATAGCGAATAGCGAATAGCGAAAGTCGAATCCCGGCTATTCGTGGCTGCAATCCCTAATCCCTAATCCCTATTCCCCATTCGCTATTCGCTATTCGCTCCTTCCCCACCTCATGCCCCGCCATCCGCTCCAGCGCCCTGACCAGCGCCGAATGATCTTCCTTGGCGCCGCCATTGGCCGCGCAGGAATTGAACAGCTGCTGAGTCGTCGAGGTGTTGGGCAAGGAAACGCCGAGCGCCTTCGCGCCCTCCAGCGCGAGGTTCAGATCCTTCTGGTGCAGTTCGATCCGAAAACCCGGCGCGAAGGTGCGCTTGACCATGCGCTCGCCATGCACTTCCAAAATGCGCGAAGCCGCCAGCCCGCCCATCAGCGCCTGCCTGACCTTGGCCGGATCGGCGCCGGCTTTCGAAGCAAAAACAAGCGCTTCGGCGACAGCTTCAATGGTCAGCGCGACGACGATCTGGTTGGCCACCTTGGTGGTCTGGCCAACCCCGTTCGGCCCGACCAGGGTAATGTTCTTGCCCATCTTCTCGAACACGGGCCTGGCGCGCTCGAACGGGTTTTCCTCGCCGCCGACCATGATGGTCAGCGACGCCGCCTTGGCGCCGACCTCGCCGCCCGAGACCGGTGCGTCGAGATAGTCGCAGCCGAGATCGTTGATCTTCTTCGCGAACACCTTGGTCTCGATCGGCGAGATCGAGCTCATGTCGATGACCAGCTTGCCCTTGGCC
>NZ_RZPH01000573.1:0-3887 GCF_004022825.1 Mesorhizobium sp. M7A.F.Ca.CA.004.04.2.1 | reverse complement strand
GCCTTGCGCATATTCGCGCATGACGCGGCTGAAATCGGCGGTCTGCACCTTCTCGGACCATTTGTATTCGATGCCGAGTTCCTTCTCGGCCCTCTGCAAGGCGACATGGATCTGGTTGTCCCACGGCTCCTCGATCGGCGTGGCGAAGATCGCCGCCACCTTCAGCTTCTTGTCCGCCGCGAAAGCGGCGCCCGGCAGCATCGCAGCTGCCAAACCAAGCGCGCCCAGCTCCAGCACATTGCGTCGCGAAAGCCCTTCGCGTTTTATCTGCGATTTATTGTTCCGGTTTTCCATTGCATTCCCCTCTGTTCGACAGCCGTGTCGAGCCGGCTGTTCGTGAAAATGTCAGACGGGGAAGTATGGAACGACGCCAGACTTTTGTCCACGTGGTCAAATTTGAACCGCGCACCGGATTCTTGATCTTAGCCGGCCAAGCAAGGGCCGCCGATCAAACCCGTTCCAGCGCGATCGCGATGCCCTGGCCGACACCGATGCACATCGTGGCAAGCCCATAACGGCCGCCACGTTCGCGCAGCTCCAGCGCCGCCGTGCCGGAGATGCGGGCACCCGACATGCCCAGGGGATGGCCAAGCGCGATGGCGCCGCCATTCGGGTTGACGTGTTCCGCATCCTCGGCAATGCCAAGCTGGCGCAGCACGGCTATGCCTTGCGAGGCAAAGGCTTCGTTGAGCTCGATGACATCGAACTGTTTTGGCGTCAGGCCAAGCCGCGCGCAGAGTTTTTGCGTCGCCGGCGCCGGGCCGATGCCCATGATGCGCGGCGCCACACCGGCGGCAGCGCCGCCGAGAATGCGGGCGATCGGCGTTAGGCCATATGTCTTCACCGCCGCCTCGGAAGCGACGATCAGCGCCGCCGCCCCGTCATTGACGCCGGAGGCATTGCCGGCCGTTACCGTACCGCCTTGCCGGAACGGCGTCGGCAGCTTGGCCAGCGTCTCGACCGTTGAGCCAGCGCGGGGATGCTCGTCCTTCGAGATGACCACCGGATCGCCCTTGCGCTGCGGGATCGTCACCTCTGTGATTTCCTTTGCCAGCCTTCCATTGGCTTGCGCGGCGACCGCCTTGTCCTGGCTGCGTACGGCAAAGGCGTCCTGGTCGGCGCGTGACACCGAAAAATCCTCGGCGACGTTCTCGCCGGTTTCCGGCATCGAATCGACGCCATACTGCTTCTTCATCAGCGGATTGACGAAGCGCCAGCCGATGGTGGTGTCGTAGATCTCGGCATTGCGCGAGAACGCCGTGTCGGCCTTGGGCATGACGAAGGGCGCGCGGCTCATCGATTCGACGCCGCCCGCGATCATCAATTCCGCTTCGCCCGCCTTGATGGCGCGAGCGGCTATGGTCAGCGCATCCATGCCGGAGCCGCACAGGCGGTTGACGGTCGAACCTGGAATCTCCTTCGGCAGACCTGCCAGCAGCAGCGCCATGCGCGCCACGTTGCGGTTGTCCTCGCCGGCCTGGTTGGCACAGCCATAGACGACGTCGTCGACAGCCTGCCAGTCGATGCCGGGATTACGCTCGGCCAGCGCCCTCAGCGGTATCGCGCCAAGATCGTCTGATCGTACCGAAGACAGCGAACCGCCGAAGCGGCCGATCGGAGTGCGGATGTAGTCGCAGATATAGGCCTCGGCCATGTCATGCAGCCTTTGCTTTTCCGGTTCCCTCATGCGCCGCCTTGGTGCGGGCCTGCAGGTCGCGCAATGTCTTGAGTTCGAGTTCGCTTGGCGCCGGTGTTTCGTCAAGCGCCTCCGCGAACTTTACCACCCAGCCACAGCTCTCCTGCACCTGCTGGCGCGTGACGCCGGGATGCAGCGACACGACAGTGAATTCCTTGCTCACCGGGTCCGGCTTCCAGATGGCGAGATCGGTGATCAGCAGCGTCGGGCCGGCGGTGTCTATGCCAAGCCGTTTTCGATGGTCACCACCCTCGCCATGGCCGAAGGAGGTGAAGAAGTCGATCTTCTCGACCATGCCGCGCTTGGTCTGCGCCATGGTGATGTAGATCTCCTTCGACGACGTCGCGATCTCCGGCGCGCCGCCGCCGCCGGGCAGCCGGGTCTTGGGATGGAAATAGTCGCCGATGATGGTGGTGTTGATGTTGCCGAATTTGTCGAGCTGCGCCGCACCGAGGAAGCCGATCGAGATGCGGCCGCCCTGCAGCCAGTAGCGGAACATCTCAGGCACCGCGACGGTGGTGATAGCGGTCTCGCACAATTCGCCGTCGCCGATCGACAGCGGCAGCACGTCAGGCGCGGTGCCGATCGTGCCGCTCTCGTAAATCAGGGTGATGTCAGGCGCATGCGTCAGCCGCGCCACATTGCAGGCGGCCGATGGCGCGCCGATGCCGACGAAGCAGACATCGTCGTTGCGCAGCGCGCGGCTGGCGGCGATGGTCATCATCTCGTTGGGGGTGAATCCCGGATTGTCGCTCATGCCGCTTTCCTCAAATGCTCGACCCGGGCCGCGAAATCGTCGGCGCTCTTCTCGATCACGTAGGCCTGCATCCACGCCTGGAATTTCTCGCGGTCGGCGGCGATCTCGTCCCATTCGAGATAGGCCGCATTGTCGCGCGCATAGTAGCCGTGCGCGTAGGACGGATGCGAGCCGCCGGGCACGACCGATATCGCCGCGATCGTCCAGCGCGGCAGCACGGTCAGATTGGGGTGCGGATCGTCGAAATTGTCGACGACTTCCTCGACGGTCACCACAGCGCGTTTGGCCGCCAGAACCGCTTCCTTCTGAATGCCGATGATGCCCTCGACCAGCACATTACCTTTCCTGTCGGCCTTCTGGGCATGGATGAAGGTGACGTCAGGCCGGATCGAAGGGACAGCGGCCAGCACCTCGCCGGTGAACGGACAGGTCACCGACTTGATATTCGGGTTGACCGCCGCGAGGCCAGCACCGCGATAGCCGCGAAACACCGCGCAGGGCAGGCCGGCAGCACCCGCTTCATAGGCATTGGCCATGCCGGCATGGCTGTGCTCCTCAATTTCGAGTGAGCGCGGAAAGCCGTTCTCGATGGCATCGCGGGCGCGCCGCAGCAGGCCGACGCCGGGATTGCCGACATAGGAGAAGACGATTTTCTTTGCCATGCCCATGCCGATCATCTGGTCGTAGATCAGGTCCGGCGTCATGCGGATCAGGGTCAGGTCGCGAAAACCCTGGCGGATCGCCTCATGCGCCGCCGCCGTCGGGATCAGATGGGTGAAGCCCTCGAAGGCGACGGAGTCGCCATCTTTCAAATTCTCGGCCACGGCCTGTTTGAGCGGCAGGAACTTGACCATCGCATCGGCTCCGGGTTTCAGAAAGTTCGTATTGCGAACATATGTTTTGTATGCGATACTTTCTACGCTGAGCGAGGGCGAGGAGTCAATCCTGACGCCGATGCCGTTCCGCGGAGACAAGATGGACGAAGCGGCTGTTTCCCGTGATCATGTCGGCTCGCTCGATCGCGGCCTCGCCGTCATGGAGATCCTGGCCCGCCATCCCTCGGGCATGACGCTGACAGAAATGGCGGAGGAAGCGGGCCTCACCCGCGCCGGCGCCCGCCGCTTCCTGCTGACACTCACCGCCACCGGCTATGCAACACAGGCCGGCCGCGTGTTCTCGCTGTCGCCGCGCCTGCTGACGGTTGCCCGCACCTGGCTCGGCGGCGCCTCGCTATGGGCCTTCGCCGCGCCCATCATGCGCTCTGTGGCAGCACAACTGAACGAGGCCTGCTCGGCGGCCATCCTGTCGGGTGAGGATGTCGTCTATGTCGCCCGCATTCCCGGCCGCCGCATCCTCAGCGTGTCGCTCGACGTCGGCACCAGGCTGCCGGCCTACTGCACCTCGATGGGACGCATCCTGCTTGCCGGCCTGACA
>NZ_RZPH01000572.1:0-3889 GCF_004022825.1 Mesorhizobium sp. M7A.F.Ca.CA.004.04.2.1 | reverse complement strand
CGCAGCGGCCCGGCGCGGAGGAAATCCATGATATGACGCCGCTCGACCAGGCGATGCTGACCTTCGAGACCAACATGGTGGCGCAGGCGCTGAAGAAGGCGACCGGCTGCACCAAGATCAACACCGGCGCGCTCGGCAACATCGTGCGCCAGCTGCACATCCATGTCATCGCGCGCTCGGAAGGTGATCCCGGCTGGCCAGGCCCTGTGTGGGGACACGGCCTGCGAGAGCCCTATCAACGTTCCGACTTGCGACGGTTTGCCGAAACGATCAAGGCGGCGCTATAAGCGTTCCCAGTGTCCATCCCTCAACATATTCCAGAGTCCCCATGAGCTTCCGCCTGTTTGACGCGCCTTTGCGCGAGCCGAGCCAGTTCGTCGGCTTCGCCGGCAACACGATCGATCGGCAGTCCGAGAACCGCGCCGACGATTCGGTCGACAAGGCGCTGGCCGATCCGGCGACGCGGCTGCTTCTGATGCATGGCGGCCGGCTCTATTTGAAGCTCGGCGATAGCGGCGCTCTCGATCCCTGGTTCGGCGCCACCGAGAGCGAGCCCTTCAAGGTTTCCCTGGCGCAAGGCATCCTGCTCGGCTTTTCCGAACGAGGACCGGTGCTGGCCGTGCCCGCCGGCGTCGAACCCGAACAGCTTCCGGAAACAGTCAAGGCCATCGACTACCGCTCGGTCTACATGCAAGGGCTGATCGACGAGGCGGCGGCTGGCGCGATGGCGCAAGGGGCGGCCCTGCTCGCCTGGCATGCCAGCCATCGTTTCTGCAGCAAATGCGGTACAGAATCGCAGATGCGGGCCGGCGGCTACAAGCGGCATTGCCCGAATTGCGGCACAGAGCATTTTCCGCGCACCGACCCGGTGGCGATCATGCTGACGGCGACGCGGGAGAAGTGCCTGCTCGGGCGCGGCCGGCATTTCGCGCCGGGCATGTACTCGGCCCTTGCCGGCTTCATCGAGCCGGGCGAGACGATCGAGGCGGCGGTGCGCCGCGAGACGCTGGAAGAGGCCGGCATCCGGCTTGGCCGCGTCGTCTACCACGCCAGCCAGCCCTGGCCGTTTCCCTATTCGCTGATGATCGGCTGCTTCGGCGAGCCGCTCAACGACGACATCCAGGCCGACCTCAACGAGCTTGAGGACTGCCGCTGGTTTTTTCGCGACGAGGTGCGCCTGATGCTGGAAAGGACGCACAAGGACAATCTGGTCACGCCGCCGAAAGGCGCCATCGCGCATCACCTGATCCGCGCCTGGGTCGACTCGGAATGATGGCCGCGATTATTCAAAGACATTGCAGGAGCAGGGCATGATCCGTCACACCGTCGTTTTCACGCTGAAGCATCCGCCGCATTCGCTGGAGGAAAAGCGGTTCCTGGTCGACGCCAAGAAAATCCTCACCGCGATCAGGGGCGTCACGCATTTCGAGCAATTGCGGCAGATCAGCCCCAAGAACGACTATCGTTTCGGCTTCTCGATGGAGTTCGCCGACCAGGCTGCCTACAACAGGTACAACGACCATCCAGACCATGTCGCCTTCGTGCGCGACCGCTGGGTGCCCGAGGTCGAGACCTTCATGGAGATCGACTATGTGCCGCTGGGCGCGGTGATTTAGGGCATGGTCCCGAAAAGTGGAAACCGGTTTTTGGAAAAGACCATGCCTAGTAGCGATCAGTCCGCCACCTTCCACTGCTCACGCGACTCACTGGCCGGATAGACGCCCAGAATCCGCACTTCGCGCGAGAAGAAACGAAGCTCGTCCAGCGCCAGCTTGACCAGCGGGTCGTCGGGATGGCCCTCGATGTCGGCGTAGAACAGCGTCGCCGTGAAAGCGCCCAGCTGGTAGCTCTCCAGCTTGGTCATGTTGATGCCGTTGGTGGCGAAGCCGCCCATCGCCTTGTAGAGTGCGGCCGGCACGTTGCGGACGCGGAAGATGAAGGTCGTCATCATCTTGACGTCAGGCGACGGGCGCTCGGCCCATTGCTTGTTCTTGGTCAGGACGACAAAGCGGGTGACGTTTGAGTCGGTGTCCTCGACGTTTTGCTCGATGATATCGAGCCCGTAGAGGGTCGCTGCCAGCGCGGGCGACAGCGCCGCCATGGTGCGGTCCTTGACCTCGGAGACCATCTTGGCGGCGCCGGCCGTGTCGCCGGCGACGATCGCCTTCCAGCCGTTCTTGCGGATGTATTTGCGGCACTGGCCAAGCGCGTGGATATGGCTGTGCACCGTCTTGATCTCGTCGCGCCTGACGCCCGGCAGCACCATCAGCTGGAAATGGATGGGCAGGAAATATTCGCCGATGATGTGCAGCTTCGATTCCGGCAAGAGATGATGGATATCGGCGACGCGCCCGGCAATGGTGTTCTCGATCGGGATCATGGCGAGGTCGGCCTTGTTGGTCTCGACCGCGTTGAAGGCATCCTCGAAAGTCGGGCATGGCAACGGCTCCATCGAAGGGAACATGTTGCGGCTGGCGGTGTCGGAATTGGCGCCCGGCTCGCCCTGGAAGGATATTCTGTTGGTCTTTTCAGGCATGCCGATATCTCAGGTTGAAAGGATCTGTCTGGCGCGTTCGAGGTCTTCCGGCGTGTCGACGCCGAGCGGCAGCGACTGGACGATCTCGGCGTCGATGCGCATGCCGGCTTCCAGCGCCCGCAACTGCTCCAGCCGCTCGCGCCGTTCGAGCGGCGACGGCTTCAGCGCGACGAAACGCTCGAGTGCGTCGCGGCGATAGGCGTAGAGGCCGACATGATGGTAGAGCGGCCCCTCGCCCCAAGGCGCCGTGGCACGGGTGAAATAGAGCGCCCTCAGCCTGCTGCCCGAGAGCGGCGAGCCGACGATCTTGACGACATTGGGGTTGGTCTTTTCCTCGTCGCGGACGATCTCGACGCCGAGCGTGGCGATGTCCACCGCACTGTCCTCGAAAGGCCTGAGCGACGCGGCGATGATCTGGGGATCGATCGTCGGCAGGTCGCCTTGTACATTGACGACGGTTTCGACCTTGCGCCCGGGGTCGAGCGCGATCAGCGCCTCGTGGATGCGGTCGGAGCCGGATTCGTGATCCATGCGCGTCATCACGGCCTCGAAACCGTGCGCGCGCACCGCTTGCGCCACGCTTTGCGTATCGGTCGCCACCACCACTCGGCCAAGGCCGGCTTCGGCGGCACGGCGCGCGACATGGACGATCATCGGGGCGCCTGCGATGTCGGCCAGCGGCTTGCCCGGCAGGCGGGTCGAAGCCATGCGGGCCGGGATCAGGATCAGCGTGGACATTTCGGGTGCAAGGCGTCTCGAAAGAGGACAGGGAAAGTGGCAAAAGGTCTCACTGGAAGCGCCCTTATAGGTGTTGCAACGCCGCAGCAAAAGACCTAGTTTCCGCCCGATTTGACCGCCCTCGCAGGACGGGTCACGATACCGACGGACGGAGTGGACGGTTCTGTCCGCCGGAAAAGGGAGCAAGGGGCGTATGGATTCCAACGAAGTCAACAAACTGCTCGCCGGATTGCTCGGAACCGTTTTCGTCGTCTTCTCGGTCGGCATTGTGTCCGATGCGCTGTTTGCCTCGCCGGCGCCGGAAAAGCCCGGTTTCGCCATCGAGGCCGCCGAGCCCGCCGAAGGCGGTCCGGCCGCGCCTGCCGCCGCAGCCAAGCCGATCGCCGAACTGTTGGCGACCGCCAATGTCGAGCAAGGTGCTGCCGTCTTCAAGAAGTGCCAAGCCTGCCATTCCGGCGAAAAGGGCGGCCCCAACAAGGTCGGCCCGGACCTGTGGGACCTCATCGACCGCCCTGTCGCCGAGCATGAAGGTTTTGCCTATTCGGCCGGCATGAAGGAATTCTCCAAGGGCGGCGCCGAGAAGTGGACGTACGACAACCTCAACCACTTCATCAC
>NZ_RZPH01000571.1:0-3894 GCF_004022825.1 Mesorhizobium sp. M7A.F.Ca.CA.004.04.2.1 | reverse complement strand
TCTCGACGCTGTTCCTGACGCCGGTCGCCTATCTCCTGCTTGGCCGCTTCGTCACGCCGAAGACCCACGAGGAAGCCCGACTGAAGCGCGAGTTGGAGGAAGCCGCCTACACCAATGTGGAGCCGGCTGAATAGAAATCCCAGGAAAAGTGTGTAGCGGTTCTTCGTCCGGAATTTCGTAAGAAAAATAATTCCGCCTATCTCAAGAACCGGCCTTCGATCGACCAGCGCGCGGCGAGGAAATTCAGCACCGCCGCCACCACGACGCCGCCGATTTTCGCCGGCCACACCCCGATGATGCCGGCGAACAGCGCGATCGAGAGGCTGGAGACACCGAGCGAAATCAGCGCTCCAAGCGTGGCGAAACGAAGGAACGCGTCATGCAAACGGATGGCTCGATTGCGCTCGAACGACCACAAGCCGTTCGCCGCGAAGGAAAAGGTGACGGCGACGAACCAGGCAGCGATGTTGGCCGGCACCGGCGGAACCCCGAGCTTGAGCAGCAGGAAAAAGCTGGCAAGGTCGATGGCCGTGTTCGCCAGTCCGACAATGGCGAAGCGGACGATCTTGCTGCCGGCCGAACGCTGGGGCCGATCGGCGTCGCTCATCTCTTGCCGTCCAAGATCTCGACGCCGGCGCGGGCCAGGCTGGCTCCGAACGCGTCCGATGCGAGGGCCGCGAATTCGACCTCGCGCACACCTTGCATCATGTCGCGCGCGCGCAGCGTCTCGTCGACATGGCCGGGATGACACATGAACAGCCCTCGCTCTGGCAACCCTTCGACGGCGGCCTGCAGAACCGCAGCGAACTTTTCCGGTTGCCGCCAGTCATAGATGCCGGCGAGCGGCTGGAAAACGGTGAAGCCCGCGCGCTGCATCGAGCGGTTGAACCCGGCGGCGAGCGCGGCAATCGCAGCGACTTTCGCTCCCGCGGCCAGCGTCGGGGCGCCGCGCAGGGCCGGCCTGTCGGCGCCTTCTGGAAACCGTGCGCACAGCCATGTGCGCACGACGGGAAGGAAATGCACATGCTGATGCCCGTCGACGAAATCGGGGCGGCGGCCAAGCGCCTCGACGAAGCGGCTGTACTGGGCGTCAAGCTCGGCATGGACATGGCGGGCGCCGATGCGGCCGCGCAGAACAGGCAAGGCCAGTGCGCGGAGCGGTGGCAGCCGGCCTTCCGGCGCCAGGGCCGACCGGCCGGTGACGGCCAACTGGTCGGTCAAGGTGAGGTGCAGCCCAACCGCAGCCCGGCCGCACAGCGGTTTTATGCGCTCTGCCTCCTTTGCCCACTCGGGAAAGCCGGTCATGCAGCTGGTGCCGGTCAGGCGCCCCCGATCGAGAAGATCGAGAATCCCGGCGGAAACGCCAGGCGCCAGGCCGTAATCGTCGGCGATCAGGCGAATGCGCCGCGTCATCTGTTCGAAGAGCCCGGCTCCGGCCGGTCGGCGGAGGCATCGCTGCGCACGACATCGCGCACGAGATAGACCGGCCGATCCTTGCTCTCGCTGAGCGTCACCCAGACATATTCGCCGATCAGGCCAAGCAGGGTCAGGTTGAGGCCGCCGAGCAGAACGACGGCAACCAGCAGGCTGGGGTAGCCCGGAACGGCAATGCCGTAGAAGATCACCTCGAAGAACACCTTTGCACCATAGAGCGCGCCGGCCAACGCCGCGAGCAGCCCGCTAAGACTGATCAGGCGCAGCGGAATGACGGAGAACGAGGTGAACCCTTCGAGCGAGAAGGCGATCAGGTTGAGCCGGCTCCATTTCGATGTGCCACTGGCGCGGCCTTCCGGCGAATAGGGCAATGCTTTCTGGCGAAAGCCCGCCCAGGCAAACAGGCCCTTGTTGAAGCGACGCTTGTCACGCAGGCTGGTCAGTGCGCGCGCCACGGCGCCGCGCATGACGCGAAAGTCGCCGGCATTTTCAGGAATGTCGAAACGCTGGCTGCTGTTGATCAGGCTGTAGAAAAGCCGTGCAAGCTGGCTGCGCCGCCAACTCGCCTCGCGGCGGTCGTTCTGGGCATAGACGACGTCGATGTCGGGATGGTTCACCAGCTCGGCGATCAGCTTCAGGCTGATGTCCAGGGAATGCTGGAGGTCGGCGTCCATGATCAGCACCATGTCGCCGCGCGACTGGTCGAGGCCGGCGAGCACAGCGACTTCCTTGCCGAAATTGCGGCTGAGGCGGACGATCTCCCACGATCCCGTCAGCGCCTGCGAAAATCGTCCGGCGCCGTCGTCACGGCTGCCGTCATCGACCAGGATCTTGTGCACGGTCATGCCGAAGCGCTGTGCCACGGCCGCTTCGAGCTCGCCGAGCAGGCGCGCGAAGGCCGATGCCGAAGCCGCCTCGTTGAAGAATGGCGCAACGATATCGAGGCTCTGTCGCAACTCAGCCATTCGCGACTCCCGCATTCACCACCTTTTCCCGTGCCTTGGCCCAGAACCACCAGATCAGCGAACCGGCGATGAAAGTGACGGCCACCGGCCGGAACCAGGGGAAGAGGAAATCGTGCACATGGCGCTCGACGCCGCTCAGCCCGGTCACGAACAGCGTCATCGACAGCACCGAGGCGAGGACGCCGCCTCGTTCTTCGCGCCACAACAGGGCGATGGCAAGACCGGCTGGTACCGCGATCATGGCAAAGGTGTTGGGCTCGACGCGCGGGTTGAAGACGCACATGTAGAAAGTGGCCGTCAGGAAGATCGCCAGCGCTGCCTTTCCCCCTTCGAGCCTGCGGTCGAACCAGATGACGGCTGAAAGCGTAAGGAGGGCCATGACCATGCGCACGATCGTTGCGCCGAATTCCGGTATCGGCAGCCCTATCGTGGTGAACGGTGCCGTGAAATCGGTGGACACGAAATGGCTGGTATTGTCGACGGCCATGGAGGTCAACATCTGGGCGAAGACACGATACTGATCGTTGAGATAGCCGGCGGGAGCAAAAGCGTAAGGCAGTGCGAGCACGAACAGCACCGCCAGCACCAGCACCGGTATCAACCGAAGCCGAAGGGCTCCTACCAACAACAGCATTATGATCGCGGTCGGCTTGGCGATGATGGCAAGCGAAGCCCAGAAGAACGTCTCCGCCCGTCGCCCTTCCAGCGCCGACAATGTGAGAAGCCAGCAAGCGGCGGTCAAAAGGATCGTCGCCTGACCGTTGCGGATCGCGCCGAGCGCCATCGGCAAAGCGAGGAAGAGGCCGAAAGAAAGCAGCCACATCAACTCGCCACCACCGAGCTTGCGCACCTGCCGCATCGCGGCATAGGTCAGCACCGCAAACCCGAGGGAGTGCCACACCACGCCGCCCAGATGCGGACCGAGCTTGACTATCGGAGTGTAGAGCGCGGCAAAGGCCGGCGCGTAGAGATACCCCATCTCGGATTGGGTGTCGTAGAGCGGCAGACCGGCCAGAAGCGCCTCGCTGCCGTCTATATAGGCCTTCCATACCGTCCGCGTGTACGGCGACCGCAGGACCATGGCAAGAACGACCAGGAACGCTCCGATCCACAGGCCAAACCCCAAACGGTCGAAAACCGGCTTGGAAATCGTCATCAAGGCACCCCACACAATCCCGGAACAAGCTCGGTCCAGCCTGTCCCGGCATTCGATGGCGGCGGCATATCACGGACGCAGCGGCATGGCATAGGGGGCTTGATGGACGCGGGTATCGGCCTGACGGTCCCGAGGCGGCGGATAACCGGCGATCTCTGACGCAAAGCACTCCGAGGCCCCCTCGCGTCCAAGCTTCTCGAACCTTTCGAATTGGCCTAAGGCCGGATGAACACCTTGCCGTTCGGCTTGGCCAGTTCCGCCGGCACCCGCGTCATGGCCTCGGCAAGCGGCACCACCGCTTCCACTCCGGTCCACCAGCCCCCGGCGAAAAAAAGCTCC
>NZ_RZPH01000570.1:0-3900 GCF_004022825.1 Mesorhizobium sp. M7A.F.Ca.CA.004.04.2.1 | reverse complement strand
ATTTCGCCGGCCACGGCTATGCCTCGATCCGCGTCGACATGCGCGGCAATGGCGATTCCGAAGGGCTGATGGACGACGAGTATTCCGAGCAGGAATTGCAGGACGCCTGCGACGTCATCGCCTGGGCGGCAAGCCAGCCCTGGTGCAACGGCAATGTCGGCATGATGGGCATTTCCTGGGGCGGCTTCAACTGCCTGCAGGTGGCGGCCAAGCAGCCGCCGGCGCTGAAAGCCGTGATCAGCCTATGCTCGACCGTCGACCGCTATGCCGACGACATCCACTACAAGGGCGGCTGCCTGCTGATCGAGAACTTCGGCTGGGCTTCGACCATGCTGTCCTACTCGTCGCGGCCACCGGACCCGCTGCTGGCCGGCGACAACAGATGGCGCGATCTGTGGCTGACCCGGCTGGAGAACCAATCCTTCCTGGCGCCGCTGTGGCTGAAACACCAGCACCGTGATGCCTACTGGAAGCGCGGCTCGATCTGCGAGGATTTCTCCGCCGTCAAAGCCGCGGTGCTGTCGATCGGCGGCTGGCATGACGGCTACCGCAACACGGTCTCGCATCTGGCCAGCAACATCGAAGCCCCGGTCAAGGGCATTATCGGGCCATGGATCCACAAATACCCGCACTACGCAGGACCAAAACCCGCCATCGGCTTCCTGCAGGAGGCTCTGCGCTGGTGGGACCGCTGGCTGAAGGGTGTCGACACCGGTGTCGAGTCCGACCCGGCCTACCGCGCCTATGTCATGGACAGCGTGCGCCCAGCGCGCTGGCACCCCGAGCGGCCTGGCCGCTGGGTGGCGGAGCAGGAATGGCCATCGTCCAACATCAAGACACAAACGGTCGATCTGATCCCGTCAACGGAAAAACCCTCCATCGTTGCCTCGCCGCAAAGCTGCGGCCTGGCCGGTGGCGAGTATTTTCCCTTCACCTTCGGCCCCGAACTGCCGGGCGATCAGCGCCCCGACGATGCGCTGTCGGTGTGTTTCGACCAGTCGGAACTCAGTCAGGCCATCGACATCGTCGGCGCTCCGGAAGTCGAGGTGCGGCTGTCCTCCGACCGTCCGCAGGCCAACATCGCGATCCGGCTCTGTGACGTGCATCCCGACGGCGCCTCGGAACTGATTTCCTATGGCGTGCTCAATCTGACGCATCGCAATTCGCATGAATTTCCCGAGGCGCTGGTGCCGGGCGAAACCGTGTTCGCGCGCGTCGTGCTCGATCAATGCGGCTATCGCGTTCCGCCCGGCCACCACCTGCGTGTTGCCGTTTCAAACGCCTATTGGCCTGCCATCTGGCCGTCGCCGGAGCCGGTCCGGCTGACCTTGTCGGCGGCGACGCTCCGCTTGCCGCTGCGGCCGCTGGCGACAGACGACGAAGCGGCGTTCGCCGAGCCGGAAGGTGCCACTCCCTGGGCAACGGAGACGATCCGCGCCAGCAATTCCGAGCGCCATATCGATCGTGACGAAAAGACCGGAATCGTGACGCTTTCCATCGATGATGATTTCGGCGAGGTGCGCGATCTCGCTCATGGCCTGGCCAATGGCAGCATCGCCCGCGAGACCTGGACGATCCACCCCGACGATCCGCTCTCGGCCTCGGGGAAGACGCACTGGACGCAGACCCTGTCGCGAAACGGATGGTCGGTACGCACCGAAACGACAGCCGAAATGCGATCGGACGCGCAAAACTTCATCGTCAGCGCCAGAATCGAGGCCTATGAGGACGAAACCCTCGTCTTCGAGCGCAATTTCGAAGAGAAGGTGCGGCGCGCGCTTCTTTGAGCGCCGATTCATTGGTCCAATTGCGACGTACGATTTACGCCACGGCATGTCGCATTCGGTCTTGCTTACCGCTTTCCCTTGCGGTCATTATTCTCCTCACAAGAAACAAGAAAAACGACCGCAGAGTCGAACCAACAGAGTGAGGAACTCAAAATGTCGAACGAACTGGAATTTCTTAGCCGGCGTGTCGCGTCGGGCAAACTGAGCCGTCGTGATTTTCTCGGCCGGGCGGCGGCGCTCGGTATCTCCGCGCCCTTCGCCAACTCGCTGCTTTCAAGCGCTGCACGCGCGGCGGGTCCGGTCAAGGGCGGCACACTGAAGGCCGGCCTAGTCGGCGGTGAATCCACCAACAGCCTCGACCCGGCGCTGTTCATGACTCAGGTGCCGTTCGCCTTCGGCAAGATGTGGGGCGAATTGATTGTCGAGCTTTCGCCCGAAGGCAAGCTCGAGAATCGTATCGCCGAGGAGATCGGCTCGTCGGACGACGCCAAGGTGTGGACGCTGAAGATCCGCGACGGCGTCGAATTCCACAACGGCAAGACGGTGACCGCCGAGGACGTGGCCGCCACACTTGAGCGCCATTCCGACGAGAAGTCGAAATCCGGCGCGCTCGGCTATATGAAGGGCATCGAAACCATCAAGGCCAGCGGCAAGGAAGTCGTGCTGACCCTGAAGGAAGCCAATGCCGACCTGCCCTATTTGCTCAGCGACTATCACCTGATCGTCCAACCGAATGGCGGCAAGGACAAGGCCGACGCAGGCATCTCGGCCGGTCCTTACAAGGTTACGACCAATGAGCCCGGCGTGCGCCATGGCGGCGAGCGTTTCGCCAATTACTGGCAGGGCGACAAGATGGGCCACGCCGACCAGATCGAGATCATCGTCATCAACGATGCGACGGCGCGCACCGCCGCCCTGCAAGGCGGCCAGGTCAACATGATCAACCGCGTCGAGCCGAAGATCGTCGACCTGATCAAGCGCCTGCCCGGCGTCACCATCCGCAACCATGCGGGTCCCGGCCACTATGTCTTCATCGCGCATTGCAACACCGCACCCTTCGACAACAACGATCTGCGCATGGCGCTCAAGCTGGCCATCGACCGCGAAGAAATGCTCGACAAGATCCTGCGTGGCTACGGTTCGATCGGCAACGACTTCCCGATCAATGCGTCCTATCCGCTGTTTACCGAGATCGAGCAGCGCAAATACGATCCCGACAAGGCCAAGTTCCACTTCAAGAAGTCGGGCCATGATGGCGCCGTGCTGCTACGGACTTCCGACGTCGCCTTCCCCGGCGCCGTGGATGCCGCGCAACTCTATCAGCAGAGCGCGGCCAAGGCCGGCATCAAGTTGGAGATCAAACGCGAACCGGGCGACGGCTACTGGTCGGAAGTCTGGAACAAGCAGCCCTTCTGCGCCTCCTACTGGGGCGGCCGCTCGACGCAGGACCAGATGTACTCGACCGCCTATCTGTCGACGGCGGACTGGAACGACACGCGTTTCAAGCGTCCGGATTTCGACAAGATGGTGCTGGCGGCCCGGGCCGAACTTGACGAGACCAAGCGCAAGGCGATGTACCACGACATGGCTGTCATGGTCCGCGACGAAGGCGGTCTGATCCTGCCGATGTTCAACCAGTTCATCGACGCGACCGGTGCCAAGGTCGATGGCTGGGTCGACGATCCACATCAGGAACTGATGAACGGTTACGCCTTGGCGAAGTGCTGGCTGCAGGCCTGAGCCGGCTTTGCGGATATGTCTTCACCCATCCTGAAACTGATTGCCCAGCGCATCGCGCTGGGCATTCTCCTCTTGTTGGCCGTTTCGGTCCTGATTTTCGCCGGCACGCAGATCCTGCCCGGCGATGTCGCGCAAGCCATTCTTGGGCAATCGGCGACACCGGAGTCGCTCGCCAATTTGCGCGAGCAGCTCGGCCTCAACGATCCGGCCTATATCAGGTATTTCCGTTGGCTCGGCGGGGTGGTGACAGGCGACCTGGGTACCGCCATGTCGAGCGGCCAGGATATCGCCACGTCGATCAAGGGCCGGCTGTGGAACACGCTGTTCCTCGCCTTCTGGGCAGCGGTCGTCGCGGTGCCGCTAGCGATTATCC
>NZ_RZPH01000056.1:0-12449 GCF_004022825.1 Mesorhizobium sp. M7A.F.Ca.CA.004.04.2.1 | reverse complement strand
CGACATCCTCGTCACCGACGACGAGATCACCCGGCGCCGCGCCGAGTTGCAGAACAATGGCGGCTTCCACTATCCCAAGCACCAGACACCCTGGCAGGAGATCCAGCGCGGCATGGTCGCGCAGTTCTCGGAGGGGATGGTGCTGAAGCCGGCGGTGAAATACCAGGATGTCGCGCACACCAGCGGTGTCCCCAGAGACAATCATTGATACTGAATCGACGGATGGCGGCTTGATCAAATCAGGCCGCCATCGGTTTTCCGGTTATCCTGGCCGGGTAGGTCGAGAACGGTCACCGTCCTTGACAAGCGCGCCCAACAAATCCACCATCATGACAAGGGGTGCATCGCGACGACCCCGTGAGGCGTCAGCCCAACGTTCGCGTCCAAGCTTCTCTTTTCAGGAGGTGGACGCCATGCCGTCAACAACCGCTATCACCGTACCGCAATTGTCCCGGCTCATAGGTCTGCCGGGTGCACCTGTCATCATCGATGTTCGCATCGAAGAAGATTTCGAAGCCGATCCGCGCCTGTTGCCGGCCTCGTGCCGGCGCGATTTCAAAACCGTTTCGACCTGGGCGGCCGAGTTTGCCGACAAGCCGGTGGCCGTCGTCTGTCAGAAGGGGCAAAAGCTCTCGCAAGGCGTCGTCGCATGGATGCGCCATGAGGGGATATCAGCCGAATCCCTTGAAGGCGGCTTTGAGGCCTGGCGCGATGCCGGGGGGCTTCTGGTCCGCACCGCCAAGTTGCCGCCACGCAATGAAAAGGGCGCCACCGTCTGGGTGACGCGATCCCGCCCGAAGGTCGACCGCATCGCTTGCCCATGGCTGATCCGGCGTTTCCTCGACCCCGACGCGGTGTTCCTGTTTGTCGAACCCGCTGAAGTATTGGCTGTTGCCGACCGCTTTCAGGCCGTGCCGTTCGACATCGACAATGTGTTCTGGAGCCATCGCGGCGAACGCTGCACCTTCGACACGATGATCGAGGAGTTCGGGTTGGAATCCGGGGCGCTCGATCGCCTGGCGTTGATCGTGCGCGCGGCCGACACCGCAAGCCTCGACCTGGTGCCCCAGGCGGCCGGTTTTCTGGCTGCCTCGCTCGGTCTGTCGCGTATGTACCGCGACGATTTGGAACAACTGGAAGCAGGCATGCTGCTCTACGACGCGTTCTTCCGCTGGTGTCGCGACGCCACCGAAGAAACGCACAACTGGCCCGCTGCAGGTAAACCATCATGACCATTCTTGTCCCCGACAATAAGGCGGTGACCGTCGAGCCGCCGGCTGCGCCGACCTTCGCGGAAGCCACGAAGGTCTGGGCGAAAATCGGATTGCTCAGCTTTGGCGGTCCGGCCGGGCAGATCGCGCTGATGCACAAGGAACTGGTCGAGGAGCGGCGCTGGATCGGGGAACGGCGTTTCCTGCATGCGTTGAATTACTGCATGCTGCTGCCTGGCCCGGAAGCCCAGCAACTCGCCATCTACATCGGTTGGCTGCTGCACAGGACGGCCGGTGGCCTTGTTGCCGGCATCCTGTTCGTCGTGCCGGGCGCGCTCGTCATGCTCGCCTTGAGCAGCCTGTACGTCCTCTATGGCGACATGCCGCTCGTCGCGGCGCTGTTTTTCGGGGTGAAGGCGGCGGTGCTCGCCATTGTCATCGAGGCGGTGATCCGGATCGGGCGACGCGCCCTCAAGAACCGGGTCATGGTGTCGATCGCGGTCGCGGCGTTCATTGCCATCTATGCGTTGAATGTGCCGTTTCCGCTCATCGTCCTTCTCGCCGGCCTGACGGGATGGCTGGGGGACCGCGTTGCTCCCGGCCTGTTTTCCGGCTCGGCCCATGGCAAAGACGGTGTTGCCGACTCCAAGGGAGCGGTCGACCTGATGTTCGAGCGTGGCGAACTGGCCCATGTCAAACCTACCAAATGGCACGCGCCGCGCACCCTCGCCATCTGGCTGCCGATCTGGCTCGGGCCTGTTCTTTTGATCTGGTGGTTCACCGGCTCCGCAAGCGTCTGGACCGAGATAGGCCGGTTCTTCAGCCTGATGGCTGTCGTCACCTTCGGTGGCGCCTACGCGGTGCTCGCCTATGTCGCGCAGGCAGCCGTCCAGTCCTTCGGCTGGCTGGCGCCGGGTGAAATGGTGGACGGTCTTGGACTTGCAGAAACGACGCCAGGACCGCTCATCCTGGTGCTGCAGTTCGTCGGCTTCATCGCCGCGTTCCGCCATTCCGGCTCGCTCGACCCGTTGCTTGCCGGATCGCTGGGGGCGCTGCTCACCTTGTGGGTGACGTTCACGCCCTGCTTTTTCTGGATATTCCTCGGGGCGCCCTACATCGAGGCCTTGCGCGGCAACAAGGCATTGTCGGCCGCACTGGGCGCGATCACCGCCGCAATTGTCGGGGTGATCATGAATCTGGCCCTATGGTTTGCTTTGCATGTCATCTTCCGTGAGGTGCACGCGACGGGGCTTGGCATGAACGTGCCGGTGCTTTCGTCCATCGACTGGCGTGCGGCCTTGCTATCCGTGGCCGCGATGGTCGCCATCCTGAAGCTGAAAGTCGGCATGCTGCCGACACTCGCGCTATCCGCCCTTGCAGGGGTCTTGCTGGCGGCGGCTGGTTAGACAGCACCGCCTTTGTAATCCGCTTGCCCACCACCTAAGTGGGCTGGAAACGGAAGGAAACATCATGGCCGGACGGCGCTCTTCCCTCGGCTTCCTCGGAATGTTCGGCCGTTCGGGCGACTTGAGGCAGCTCGACGATGCATTGCGCGGCGCCGATCTGCATCCAGCCCTTGTGCCGGAGGGCGTGAAGCTTACCATCGTCAACCTGATGAAGGATCGCTGGCCCGACGAGCCGCCGCCGGGCACCTATGCGTCGGTGGCACAATTATGCAGCTATTGCATCGCGGGTCCGGAAACCTTCGAGCAAGCCAATGGCCATGATCGGACGCTGGAAGCCGAGCGTCGCATCGAGGCGGCGCTTGAAACCGGCGACAGCCTCGACGCGCAGATCGTGCTGATGACGCTGCATGCCAAGCTCATCAACGCTGAAGTCGTCGACCGATACGGGCTCAGCGCGGAATGACGCGAAAGGCAAGATCTGCTTGATCCCCCGCGGCAGCCGAGCCGATCAGGCCCGGCTGATCTCCTCGAGATACCAGCCGATGTAGCGCAGTTCGTTGTATTCCATCGGCGCGATCGGTCCGGGCACGAAATAGTGCGAGCGCACGCCGCGCGCGGTGTGCTCGATGATCTTCTTGTCCTCTTCGGTGGTGACCTTCCACAGCCAGGTCAGCTTCTCCAGATCGTAGTCCTGGCCCTCGACCGCGTCGCCGCGCACCAGCCAGATCAGCTCCATCTCACAGGTACCAGCTGTTTTCGGGATGAAACGATAGATCATGCCGTGATCGGGATAACAGACGAGAAAGGTCGTACCGCCAAGATGGATCGATGTCACGCCACCATCATAGTCGGTGAAACGGCCCATCAGCGGCGCGACCGGCGAGCCGTCCTTGCTGCCGCTGGAAACGCCGTCATAGAGCGCATAGCGGAAAGTGTGGATCGCCTCCTGTCCGGCGGCCGAGTTCTGCCAGCGGTTGGCGCTGCCGATCTCGATGCCGAGCGCGCAGGTGCGTTGCTCCATCGCGGCATTGAGCTGCTCGATCATCTCGGCCGGTTTTTCCAGCGCATGCGTCTGCGAATATTCCGGATGCGCCGGCCCGCAATGGTAACATTCGACATAGTTCTCGACGGCGAGCTTCCAGTTGGCGTCGAGCGGATAGGACTGACGATACGCCACCTTGGCGTCGCCCCAGCCATATTGGCCGCAGCTCGTGCGCAGCGACTGTTCGATCGGATCGAAATCGAGCGGCGTCTCGGCGAAGGAAATGAAGACCAGCCCGGAAGCGACGCGGACATGAAGCTTCTTCAGCCCGTGCGCCGAGCGGTCGAAATCCTTTGGCATCAGGCGCGCGGCACGCAAGGATCCGTCATTGGAATAGGCCCATGCGTGGTAGGGGCACACGAACATCTTCGCATTGCCCTTCTCCTTGGTGCAGACCTCGGCACCACGGTGGCGGCAGACATTGAGCATGGCATGCACGGTGCCATCCATGCCGCGTGTCAGGATGACCGCCTCGTCGCCCAGCTTGAACAGCTCGAAATCGCCGGGGTTCGGGATAACGCTGGCATGCGCCAGGCAATGCCAGTGGCGGCGAAAGACACGTTCCATGTCGCGCTCGAAGATCGCCGGATCATGATAGAAGGCACGCACCAGGCCGTGACCTGGCCGATGAGATGCCACCAGCCGATCGATCGCGTCGCCGTCGGTGGGTGCTTGCTGGATAGGATGCACACTCATTTGTCGTTCTGCCCGATGGTTGGTCCCGGAGCAATTCCAGGAAAAGTGTGAAGCGGTTTTCTGTTCGGAATTGCGTCAAACGAAGAGCGCAATTCCAGGAAAAGTGTGAAGCGGTTTTCCGTTCTGAATTGGTTCCGGGTGGTGGCTGTATGGCTGCACGAACTCGTCTCCGGTCAGGCGCCCATTTGCGTGCGCGGCAGGTGGATCAGGTTGCCGAAGCGGGCACGCAATCTGTCGTCGACCTGTTTTGGCACGTGGCGCGGAAATCGCTCGGCAAGAATGCGTTTCTTCTCGGTGATCGCACGCAGCAATATATCAGGCCGGCCTTTTTCGTTCCATTCCTTCGGCGAGGAACGATCGCCGAGGGCGGGATAGAAGTGCTCGGTCTGCATCAGCTTGAGCGTTTGTTCGTTGTCGAGATAGTGGCCCGGACCCTTGAGGCAGACCTCGGCGATGCTGTCGATCGACAGGGCCTCGTCAGTCACGTCGATGCCACGCGCGCAGCCCAGGCAATGACCGAGCATGTCGTTGTCGATGACCAGGCTTTCCAGGCAGAAGCCGAGCAGCGAGGCATGCATGCCGGCCGCCTCGTAGACGAGGTTGAGGCCGGAGAGGCCGGCCATCACATTGGTGATGCCCTTTTCGTAGCCGGACTGAATATCGGGCAATTTCGAATCCGTCATGCCGGCGGCGGAGCCACCGGGCAGGTCGTAGAATTGCGCCATCTGGGCACAGGCCGCCGTTGCTACCGACTGCTCGGCCGACCCGCCCGCCATGGCGCCGGTGCGCAGGTCCGACATGAACGGCCATGCGCCGAAGATCGCCGGATGGCCGGGCTTGAGCGCGTTGACATAGACCAGGCCGGCCAGCACTTCGGCCACTGCTTGCACGACGGCGCCGGCCATCGCCGCGGGTGCCGTGGTGCCGGACTGGCCGGTCGACAGCAGCAGGATCGGGATGCCGCCTTCGACGCAGGCCTCAAGCACGCCGCAGGCATCCTCGGCGAACTTCATTGGCGGCACGACGAATGAGTTGGAGTTGGAAACGAACGGCCGGGCACGGAAATTCTCCTCGCCGCCGGCGATGGCGTACAGCATTTCAAGCGCAGGCTTCACGTTCTCACGCACGGTGAAGGATGTTCCGACGTGCTTCGATGTTCCCATCACACAGGCATAAAGCGTGTTGAAATCCATCTCGAGCGGATCGGCGATGTCGCGCGCCACCATCGGCCGCTGGAAGAAATGGATGTTGTCCAGCCCGTCGACGATGCGGGCGGCATCATAAATATCCTGCAGCTTGGACTCGCGGTACTCGCGCTTCTCCAGATCCACTAGGTGCACGGCGATGCCTGCCGTGCCGTAGTGCACGCGCTTGCCCTGGACCACCATGTCGTGCCTGGGGTCCTGGCCATGAAGCGTGAAATGTCGTGCCGCTCGCTTGATGGTGTCGAGCACGAGCGCGCGCGGAAAGCGGACCCGGCCATCGTCGCCGTGGACCGCCCCCACCTTGGTCAGCACCTTTATGCAGGAAGGAATGGCGTTGGCGAAACCCACTGTCTCCAAAAGCGTCAGCACGCCCTCGTGGATACGCTCGCGGTCATCCCCGCGCAGCGGCCCGTAGCCGCCGCCCTCGATGGCCTTGTGCTGTGGTCTGGTATCCTCCACCAGGGGAGATGATCGCATGGCATGTCCTGTTTCGCGAAGACCGGAGCGCTGCGGACGACGGTTCGCCGGCGTGTCCTGCTGTTCGACAGCCACTGGCATGGAAGCACTCCACCTTCGTCGGCAGGAACTCGTGGCGGTTGATCCACCATCGGCCTGCTTCTTCCCCTGACGCCGACTATGCCGCTGGCACTGGCCCATCCTATGGGCCAGCTGGCCCAGTTCCATGTGCCAGAGCTAAAATACCGGAGCCGCTGCGAACGGCTCCGGTCACGAGAGATCGACGATGGATCAGGCGGCCGCGGGTCTGCGTCCGGCGGCCGTGGCCAGTTCGCGAATGCCTGGCTCGATGTGCTGCAGTGCGATCGACGAGATGCCCAGCCGCATGAAACGCGAAGGCTTTTCAGTGCGATCGAAGAAACGGTCGCCTGGCTCGATGATGACGCTGCGCGAGGCGGCTGCCTCGGCCAGCCCGCGCGAATCGGTGCCGCGCGGCCCTTCGAGCCACAGCGACGTGCCGCCGGCCGAATCGGTCGAACGCCATTCCGGCAGGAAGGCGGAAATCGCATGGACCAGCCGCTTGCGCCGCTCGTCGAAGGCTGAAGACAGCCGCCGCACCAGCGCCTCGTGGTGGCCGAGCGACAGGAATAGCGCTACGGCGCGCTGATTGTTGGCCGGCGGGTGACGCAGCATGAAGCGGCGCAGCGCCCTGAGCTCCGCGATCAGTCCGGCGGACGCCACGATGTAGCCGAGCCGCAGGCCCGGAGCCAGCGTCTTGGACATCGAGCCGACATAGACGACGCGGCCGGAGCGATCGAGGCTCTTCAGCGCTTGCTGCGGTGCCTCGTCGAGAAGCTGGCTGTCATAGCCGTCCTCGATGATGATCTGGTTGTAGCGGTTGGCGCGCGCCAGAAGATCCTGCCGCCGCTCCGCCGACAACGGCACCATGGTCGGGCAATGATGGCTTGGCGTGACGAAGACGAACCCGGAATCGTTGGCAATAGAAGTAGTTACGATGCCGGACTGGTCGACCGGCACCGGCTGTATCTCAGCGCCCGCAAGGCGGAAGATCGAGCGGGCGTCGGGATAGCCTGGGTCTTCCATCGCCACCTTGGAGCCTTTGGACATCAGCAGCGTCGCCAGCATGTAGAGCGCGTTCTGAGCGCCCAGCGTGACGATGATCTCGTCCGGATTGGCGAAGATGCCGCGCCGGGGCAGGAGCCGCGCCTGGATCTGCTCGATCAGCAGCGGATCGTCACGGTCGACCATGTCGGACGCCCAGTTACGGATTTCCAGCACGGCAAGCGCCATGCGGTTGCACTCGCGCCACTCGGCGGTCGGGAACAGCGCCGGGTCGAACTGCCCGTAGACGAAGGGATAGGACGACTTGATCCAGTTCTCGTGCTTGGCCGGCGGCGGCATGTCGCTGGCGGCGATCTTGCGGCGTGCCTTCCAGTCGATCTCGTTGGCCTGGTCGGGCGCCTTCTGGTGCGGCTTGGCCGGTGGCGCCAGCACATCGGGATTGACGAAATGTCCACGCCGCTCGCGCGCCACCAGGAAACCCTGGTCGACGAGCTGCTGGAACGCCAGCACCACGGTTCCGCGAGCCACGCCAAGTTTTTCGGCCAGGATCCGGCAGGAAGGAAGCGGCATCGAAGCGGCGATCTGGCGGTCGAGAATGGCGGCTACGATGGCTTGGCGGATCTGCGCCTGCAGGGTTTGGCCGGATTCAGCCGAAATCCGGAACAGGCCGGACCATATCGCCGTGTCGTTTCGCTGTGGCATGGGAGATTTCCTCGATGGCCAGCCTTTTTCGCTTGGCTGGACCAGCCGAACGTAACCGTGGCACAAGGGGTTGCGCCAATCAATTTTTCTGATCGTTGGGATTTATGCCAGTGATCCTTCACGTCCTTTTGATGCCGCGTTGCGCCATCCTGGGGTGACGCGGCGCCTCATCCCGGCGATGACACCGTACGTGACGTCTGCGTCATCGCCGCGTGACGTCTGCGTCATCGCTGGGGTGACGGTGTGCGTCATCGCTGCGCATTGAAACGGGTGGAGTTCGGCCCGATAGATTGTCGCGACGACACGCGCCGGAAACATCCGGTCCGTAATGATGGCTCGAGGTCTCGGAGTTTGGCAGTGGATCAATCGTCCTTTCAAAAACAGCTCGCCGCCTTGCGTGACCACCGCGCGGCGGCGCCCGCCAGCATGCGCCAGGCCTTCGCCGCCGATCCCAAGCGGTTCGTGGAATTCTCCGTCACCGACGGCGATCTGCTGCTCGACTGGTCGAAATGCGCGGTCGACGCGACCACCATGGAGCTGCTGGAAAAGCTCGCCCAGGCCGCCGATCTCGAAGGCCGCCGCGCCGCTATGTTCGCCGGCAAGAAGATCAACGTCACCGAGGACCGTGCCGTGCTGCACACGGCGCTGCGCAACCTGACCGGCAAGGGCGTCACCGTCGATGGCCAGGACGTCAAGGCTGACGTCATCGCCGTGCTCGACGCCATGGGCGCCTTTGCCGATGCCGTGCGCTCGGGCAAGGCGGCCGGCGCCACCGGCAAGAAGATCACCGACATCGTCAACATCGGCATCGGCGGTTCCGATCTCGGCCCGGCCATGGCGACGCTGGCGCTGGCGCCCTATCATGACGGGCCG
The DNA here is from genome assembly GCF_004022825.1 of Mesorhizobium sp. M7A.F.Ca.CA.004.04.2.1. Taxonomy (NCBI): domain Bacteria; kingdom Pseudomonadati; phylum Pseudomonadota; class Alphaproteobacteria; order Hyphomicrobiales; family Phyllobacteriaceae; genus Mesorhizobium; species Mesorhizobium sp. M7A.F.Ca.CA.004.04.2.1. The sequence goes on along the minus strand of NZ_RZPH01000056.1, from coordinate 3,775 downwards.
CGCGCCCACTACGTCTCCAACATCGATGGCGCCCATATCCACGACACGCTGAAGGGCCTCTCCGCCGAAACCACGCTTTTCATCATCGCTTCCAAGACCTTCACCACCGTCGAAACGATGACCAATGCCGAAACCGCTCGGAAATGGGTGCAAGAAGCACTGGGTAAGGAAGCGGTCGGCAAGCATTTCGCCGCCGTCTCCACCGCGCTCGACCTGGTGGCCCGGTTCGGCATCGCGCCGGATCGCGTCTTCGGCTTCTGGGATTGGGTCGGCGGCCGCTATTCGCTGTGGGGCGCCATCGGCCTGCCGGTGATGATTGCTGTCGGTCCGCGGAATTTTCGCGCCTTCCTCGATGGCGCGCACGAGATGGACGAGCATTTCCGCACCGCGCCGGTGCAGGAGAACCTGCCGGCGCTGCTTGGACTGGTTGGCTGGTGGCATCGCGTCATCTGCGGCTACCCGGCGCGCGCCGTCATCCCGTATGACCAGCGCCTGTCCAGGCTGCCGGCCTATCTGCAGCAGCTCGACATGGAATCGAACGGCAAGAGCGTCACCCTCGAAGGCACAGAGGTGACGACGCCGACCGGACCGCTGGTCTGGGGCGAGCCCGGCACCAACGGCCAGCATGCCTTCTTCCAGCTGCTGCACCAGGGCACCGATTTCATCCCGGTCGAGTTCCTCGCCGCGGCGGTCGGCCACGAGCCGGAACTCAAACATCAGCACGATCTGCTGCTCGCCAACTGCCTGGCGCAGTCGGAAGCGCTGATGAAGGGCCGCACGCTGGACGAAGCCCGCGCCCAGATGCTGGCCAAGGGCATGAAGCCGGCCGAGGTCGACAAGATAGCGCCGCACCGCGTCTTCTCGGGCAACCGGCCCTCGCTGACCATCCTCTACCGCAAACTCGACCCACGCACCTTCGGCCGGCTGATCGCGCTCTACGAGCACCGCGTCTTCGTCGAGGGCACGCTGTTCGACATCAACTCCTTCGACCAGTGGGGCGTCGAGCTCGGCAAGGAACTGGCCACCGGCCTTCTGCCTGTCGTGGAGGGCAAGGAAAGTGCCGCCAAGCGGGATGCATCGACCGCTGGCCTTGTGGGATTCATCCACCATTTGCGTGGCTCGGAGTGAAAAGTTTGGCAGACATCAAGGGAATATTGTTCGACAAGGACGGCACGCTTGTCGACTTCAACGCCACCTGGCTCGGCGTTGCCGACTTCATGGCCATGGATGCGTCCGAGGGCGATCGCTGGAAAGCCGACAGGCTGCTGGCCGCCGCCGGCTTCGATTTCGCCAACAAACGCTTCAAGCCCGACTCGATCTTTGCGTCCGGCACCAATCTCGACGTCGTCGAATTGTGGTTTCCGCGCCTGTCCAACGAGGACCAGATGCTTGCGGTTGCCCGCTTCAACGAGATCACCTCTGTGCAGGGCTCGGCGATGGCCGTGGCGCTGCCGGGCATCGTCGACACGTTGACGGCCTTGCACAGGAAATCCTACCGGCTTGGCGTCGCCACCAATGATTCGACCAGCGGAGCGGAAAAGACGCTGGTGACGCTCGGCGTCGCCCAATTGTTCGACGCGGCCTATGGCTACGACGCGGTGGCCAATCCGAAGCCGGCGCCCGACACCATCCTGGCTTTCAGCGACCTCACCGGCCTCAGGCCGGCGGAGATCGCCATGGTCGGCGACAACAGGCACGACCTCGAAATGGCGCGTGCCGGCGGCTGCGGGCTGGCAGTCGGCGTGCTCTCCGGCACCGGCACCCGCGAATCGCTGGCCGGCATTGCCGATGTGGTCCTGGATTCGGTCGCCGACCTGCCGGATTTTCTCTCGGCGCGGGTCAAGGAGACGATCTGACGGCGGAGGCCGGGCAAATCAACTTGGGCTTTCCCGCCCACGGCTGAGATTGGTGGAAAGGAGACGGGCTGTTCCCTCAAAGGCGGACCTTGGTCCACCGCCAGATTTGGGACCGCTACGCACCTGCAGAAGGGCGCGATCGATTTTGCACGATCAGGGCTACCTCGGACGTATGATGAGTTCCCCATTCGCACAAGGGCGCGAGTACTCCGGCCAGGCTTTGACCAAAGTCGGTTAGTTCATACTCGACGTGCGGCGGCACCGTCTGAAAGTCAATGCGACGAATAACGCCATCATCCGTCAGTTCTTTCAGGTGCTGGATCAGCATTTTCTCGCTCACGTTGGTAACGAGCCTGCGGAGTTGACCGGTGCGTTTGGGCCCGCTGGCCAGATGATAGACGACAAGCGGCTTCCACTTGCCTCCAAGGATGGCAAGAACCGCTTCCAGGCCGCATTGGAAATTTGTCTCGGTCACGTCGATCTCCGAATTTTGGCACTTACCAAATAGTCGGTACTGGTTTGCAGGTCTGTTCTGACTTACCTGGATCGGACGACGGTGTCGATGTGCAAAAGCCCAAAGGAAATCACCATGGCCAAGATCCTCGTAACCGGCGCAACCGGCAATATCGGCCGAAAAACTCTCCAACATCTCCTGAAGCGGTTGCCCGCCAGCGATCTCGTCGGCCTGGCCCGCGATCCCGCCAAGGCGGCCGATCTGGCGGCCGATAGGATTGAGATCCGCCAAGGCGACTATCTCGACTATGACGGACTGGTGCGCGCGTTCGAGGGCATTGATAAGCTAATGCTCGTATCCGCCACGGCCTTTACCGATCGCAATACCCAGCACCAAAATGCCATTAGCGCAGCTCGGCAGGCGGGCGTTAAGCGCATCGTCTATATGCCGATCATCCACGAAGCAGGATCCGCCTTCACCTTGTCGGATATCACCGAGCAGGATCTGTTCGTCGAGGAAAAACTGAAGGCGTCCGGCCTAGCCTACACGCTCGTCCGTCATCCGCCCTTTATCGAGAGCATCCCATTCTACATCGGCGGAAACGCCCTGGAGACCGGGGTTCACGTGCCGGCTGGTGCGGGCAAGGCGGGCTATGCCAGCCGTGACGACCTAGCAGAGGCGCATGCCATTGTGCTGAGCCAAGACGGCCATGAATACAAGACATACTCGCTGTATGGCGATCCCGCCGTGTCCTTCGCGGATGTCGCACAGATCCTGTCGGATGTCAGCGGCAAGCGAGTGCCGTTTGTTTCCGGCTCGGATCACGATTACATCGCCCACTTAGTGGCGGCGGGTCTGCCCGAGCAGGCCGCCCGCTTCGCGCTTGTGTGGGTGCAAGGCATCAACGCCGGAGAATGGGGCGGCACGGCGGGGGATCTCGAGAAACTCTTGGGCCGCAAGCCGATGACAGCGGCCGAGTTCTTGCGGGCCAACCATGCGGCACTCCAAGCTTGAGACGGGGACCTTGAAGAACTGAGCGTTAGACAACGCAACATCGACATTGCCGGGGTGATGGCAGCAACGCGCCATCCCGCCGTTTTGCGACTCGCCGAGCCACCCTACGACGCCCGAATAACGCGCCTTGGATCATACCCCAATTTTGCGCCGCCGAATGTCAGCTCTGTATGGCTGCCTTCTGGCAGTCGTACTCACCTGACAAAGGTCCGGAACGAGGTCGAACCCGGCCATTCCGAGTGACTGGGATTGATCTCAGCGTCAGCGCTCTTCCGCCTCAAACGAAAAGACACCGCTCGGCTTGGTCGCAGCACCCTTCGCGTCGCCGAAATCCGGCACCTGGTATTCGGCGAGCAACCGCAGTCGGGACAGCGGCAGATCGTTGCGACGGGGATCGCCGACCAGCACGTCGATGCCGGCTGCCAGGCAGCGATCGAGGAACGGGGTGATG
>NZ_RZPH01000569.1:0-3903 GCF_004022825.1 Mesorhizobium sp. M7A.F.Ca.CA.004.04.2.1 | reverse complement strand
ATCCTGCAGCAGGCTGCCGGCGCCGTAGACGCGGACATGGCGATCGTCGAACATGCTGACGACGCAGACCGGTTTTTGCACCGCCCGCTCCAGCCTGGCACGCGCTTGGGCGATCGAGGCTTCGGTGCGCCCGACAAGGTTTTCTGCTTCCGTCCTGCGGCCAAGCATGTCGCCAAGCTGCAGCGTCACCTGTTGCGCCTGCGCGTAAGGTGGAGCCTTGCCGCTGTAGAACGGCACGTTGAAGGTCGGCGCCAATCTGGTGAAGCTGTTCTCGTCCAAGCCATAGCCATAGGCGCCGACGATCAGGTCGGGCCGCAACTCCCGAAGCAGTTCGATATTGGGCTCGCTGCGCGATCCCAGGTCGATGGTGGCCTGCGGCAGCGCCGGGCCCTGCACCCAGTCGCCATAACCCCTGGTGTCGCCGACGGCGAGCGGCGACAGGCCGAGCGAGACCACCAGTTCGGCCGATGTCCATTCCAGGCAGACGACGCGGGCAGGTGCCGCGCGTGCCATGCCGCCCGGCAAAGCGAGGCCGGTCGCGGCGAGGCCGGCAAGATACTGGCGCCGTGTCAGCGCCGCCATTTTGGGCCGGCCCGCCACATTGCTTTTACCATGTGTATTTCACCGAACCGTTGATCCTGCGGCCTTCGCCGTAGAAGCAGCCGAAGCCCGAAGAGAAACAGGAGGCGACATAGCGTTTGTCCAACAGATTGCTGGCATTGAGGCTGAGCGTGGCGTTCTGCCAGGTGTAATGCACCGCCGCGTCGGCAAGCACGACCGATGGGACCTTGAAGCTGTTGGCGTCGTCGCCATAGGTCGAGCCGACATAGCGGACACCGGCGCCCAGCCCCAGGCCCTCCAGGCGGCCGCTGCCGAAGGTGTAATTCGCCCACAGCGACGCGGAATGCTTCGGCACGCCGAAGGGCGTATTGCCTTCATTGCTGATCGAACTCCCATTATCATCAACAACAGAAGTCGCCTTGGTGATCCTGGTGTCGAGATAGGTGTAGGCCGCTCTCAGGTCGAAGCCGGAATCGAGGCTGGCAACGGCCTCGAGTTCGACGCCGCGCGAGCGGATCTTGCCGGTCTGGAACATGTCGTCGGGCCGGCCCTCATTGCCATAGCGCACGACATTCTGTCGGGTCAGGTCGAAAACCGATGCCGTAATGAAGGAATTCCACCCGGTCGGCTGGTATTTCAGCCCGATCTCGTACTGCCTGCCGGTCTCGGGCACGAACAGATTGCCGTCGCTGTCGGCGCCGGCCACGGGCTGGAACGATTCGGAGTAGCTGACATAGGGCGCAAGCCCGTTGTCGGCGAGATAGACGAGCCCCGCCCGGCTGGTGAAGGCGTTGTCCTTCTGCTCGGGAATGTAGCCGCCGGCCAGATTGTCGTAGACCTTGGCGTCCGACCAATCCTGGCGGCCGCCAAGGGTCAGCCGCCAGTTGCCGAGCTTTACCTGGTCCTGCGCATAGAGACCGACTTGCTGCTGGGTGGTGTCGGTATCGGTGTAGGGCGTCAGATCGGTGATCGGGTACCCGTAAACCGGATCGAAGACGTTGAAACCGTCCTCGACGGTCCCTTCCGAGGCATAGTCGCGGTAAGTATAGCGTTTGTAGTCGAGGCCGACGAGCAGCGTGTGGGCGAGCGGCCCGGTGTCGAAATCGGCTTGTGCCTGGTTGTCGATGGTGACGCCGCTGAGTTTGGTGCCGCCGGCATCTGCATAACGGTAGTAGTCGCCGCTTGAAGGTTCCAGGCCGTTCGAGTCCGTCAGTCCGCCACCAAAGACGCCTTCCTCGGTGTGGGTAAGGTGGACGTAGCGGGCATGCTGTCGAACCTGCCAGGTTTCGTTGAAACGGTGATCGAATTCGTAGCCGATCGAGGCCTGGTCGTTGTTGTAGGAGTCGAAGCCGGGTTCGCCGACGAACATGCTGTTCGGCAGGTACTTGCCGTCCTTGCCCGGTATGACCGTGCCGTAGGCAGGCAGATACTGCATCGCCCAGCCCGAGCGATCGCGCTGATAGTTGGCGAGGATGGTCAGGCTGGTGTCGGCATCGGGCTGCCAGGTGATCGCCGGCGCGATGAAGATGCGGTCGTCCTTGACGAAGTCGGTCTGCGTGTCGCCCATGTGAGCGGCGCCGGTGAGGCGAAACAGCAGCGACTTGTCGGCGTTCACGGCACCGCTGAAGTCGAACTTGCCTTCATACCGGTTGAAGCTGCCACCACCGAATTCGACCTCGCGCAGGTTTTCCTCGGTTGGCCGCTTGCTGACATAGTTGATGATGCCGCCGGGGCTTGCCTGGCCATAAAGTACCGACGCCGGTCCGCGCAGCACCTCGTAGCGTTCCGCGCCATAGGAATCGAGTGCGGTGAACAGGGTGAAATTGCTCTCCTTGAGCTGCAGCCCGTCCCTGTAGAAGACGCCGCTGGCGTTCGAAATGCCGCGCAACTGCAGGCCGAGGCCGCGATTGTCGGTGCCGTAGAGATTGCCGGTGGCGCCGGGTGTGTAGCGCAACGCGCTGTTCAGGCTGTCGACGGCCTGCGCTTCCATCTGGTCCCTGGTGATGACCGATATCGATTGCGGCGTCTCGATCAGCGGCGTGTCGGTCTTGCTGCCGGTGGAGCCCTTTGTGGCAACGTAGCCCTTGACCGGCCCGAAAGCGCTTTCGACACGTTCCTGGACTTTGATCGGGTCTAGGGTGGTGGTGACCGTCTCCTGGGCCAGTGCATGGCCGCAGCCAAGCAGGGCCGGCAGCGACACCGTTGCGATCAGCAGGCGCTTGCGCGCTATCCGGTTCCGCCAAATCGGTCCATGTCCTGAAATCATCCTTTGCGCCCCCTGTTTCCAAATTTTCGTGCCGATATTGCCGGTCGCGACGATTTGTTGATCGTTGCAGTCATCTTCAATGTTGACTAGTAAGGTCATGTTTCATAGTCAACCGGGCACGACCCGTCGAAATGCCGGAATCTGGAAATGCGGGCGGCCGCACTGGAGAAAAGCCATGAGCATGGCTGGAATTGATGCCCAGACTGCCTTCCATATCGACGCGGTGCGCTTTGCCGTCGGCGAGCGGACGCTGCTCGGTCCGGTCTCGCTCGAACTGGAGCGCTCGCGCGTCTATGGGCTGATCGGCCACAATGGTTCGGGCAAGTCGACGCTTATCAAGCTCATGGCGCGCCAGCAGCCGACGAGTTCAGGCGCCATCACTTTCGCCAGACGTCCGTTGCCGCAATGGGGTGCCCGCGAATTTGCCCGCGCGCTTGCCTATCTGCCGCAGACGACGCCTGCGGCGACCGGCCTGACCGTGCGCGAACTGGCGACGCTCGGGCGCTATCCCTGGCATGGCGCGCTTGGCCGTTTCCGCGCCGAGGACAGGCAGCATGTCGAGGAGGCGCTGGCCCTGACCGATATGGAGGGTTTTGCCGACCGGCTGGTGGACGAATTGTCGGGCGGCGAGCGCCAGCGCGCCTGGCTCGCCATGCTGGTGGCGCAGAACGCCGGCGTCATGCTGCTCGACGAGCCGATTTCGGCACTCGACATCGCCCATCAGGTCGAGGTGCTCGGGCTGGTCAAGGAGCTCAGCCGCAAACGCGACCTATGTGTCGTCGTCGTGCTGCACGATCCCAACATGGCGGCGCGCTACTGCGACGAACTGATCGCGCTCAAGGACGGCAAGCTGCTGACGCGCGGCACGCCAGGCGAAATCATGCGTAGCGATGTGCTGAAAGGCATTTTCGGTGTGGAGATGGGCGTGTTCGCGCACCCCGTCACCGGCCAGCCTGTCGGCTATGTGCAGTGACAATATCTGATGCGGCGGCGGGAAATAGAAGGCGGCAGGCCGCTGTGAGAACAAGGAAGAAGCTGTTGTCGAGAACTGGTTTGTTGGCGGCGTTGGTCGCATC
>NZ_RZPH01000568.1:0-3910 GCF_004022825.1 Mesorhizobium sp. M7A.F.Ca.CA.004.04.2.1 | reverse complement strand
TCGACGTGGTGCTCGAACACCGGCGCGGCCGGGTGTCGCAGAATTTCCGCCTGCGCGGCGCCGACGGCCACTATCACTGGTTTTCACTGCGCGCACGCCCGGTCATCGGCTCGGACGGCGAAGTCATCCGCTGCGTCGGCACCATGGTCGACGTGACTGAGCAGAAAAAGTCCGAGGAAAGGCTGCTGCACGACGCCGTGCACGACAATCTGACCGGCCTGCCGAACCGTGAACTTTTGATGAACCGGCTGGAAGCGATCATCTCGATCGCGCGCACCGAAGAGAAGGTGCGGCCGACCGTCTTCGTCATCGACATCGACCGTTTCAAGCAGGTCAATGACGGGCTCGGCATCTCGGCCGGCGATACCATCCTCTTGACCATCGCGCGCCGCCTGCACCGGCTGCTCAAGCCGAAGGATTCGCTGTCGCGCTTTGCCGGCGACCAGTTCGCTTTGATGCTGCTGTCCGAACAAGACCCGGCCCGCATCGCTGCGGTCGCTGATGCCATAAAGCATGCCATCAACAACCCGATCACCTTCGCCAAGCGCGAGATCGTGCTGACCGCGTCGATTGGGCTGATCACCTGGAATTCGCCGCAGATGTCGGCCGAGGACATGGTCAAGGATGCCGAGCTTGCCATGCACCAGGCCAAGCGCTTCGGCGGCGACAGGATCGAGCCGTTCCGTCCGGCTTTCCGCACTGTCGGCACCGACAGGCTGCAATTCGAATCCGACCTGCGCCGCGCCATCGAGCGGCGCGAATTCACGCTTGCCTACCAGCCGATCGTGCGGCTCGAGGACGGCAGTGTCGCCGGCTTCGAGGCGCTGCTGCGCTGGGACCACCCGCGCCGCGGCATGATCCCGCCGGCGGATTTCATCCCGGTAGCCGAAAGCTGCGGTCTTATCGTGCAGCTCGGCCTGTTTGCCATGCAGCAGGCGGCGGAAGATCTCGCCAGCTGGCAAAAACAGATCGGCGACGCGCCGCTGTCGGTCTCGGTCAATTTGTCCAGCCGCCAGTTGATCCGCCGCGACCTGGTCAGCGACGTCCGCTCGGTCATCGCGCGGGCCAATCTGAAGCCGCGCTGCTTCCGGCTGGAGCTCACCGAATCGCTTGTCATGGACAATCCCGAGCAGACCGCCCATGTGCTGACCAAGCTGAAGCAGCTCGGCATCGGCCTGTCGCTGGACGATTTCGGCACCGGCTACTCCTCACTGGCCTACCTGACGCGTTTCCCCTTCGACACCATCAAGATCGACAAGAGCTTCGTCGACGACAACACGCCCAAGCGCGCGGTGCTGCTGAAATCGATGGTCAACATGGCGCATGAGCTCGGCCTGTCCGTCGTCGCCGAGGGCATTTCGGACGAAAGCGATGCGCTGGAACTGCGTCAGATGGGCTGCGAATATGTGCAGAGCTTCATGTTCGGCGCCCCGATGCCGGGCGACCAGGTGCTGAAGACGCTAAAAGAGCAGTATCCGCTGACGCAAGCGTGAGCGGATCAGGCGTGCCCGGCCGCCAGGCTGAGATGCGCAAGGTCGATACCGATCGAGGCGAGGATCCGGTCGTATTTGCGCTCGATATCGGTGTCGAACAGAAGCTCGGCATTGGCCGGACAGGTCAGCCAGCCATTTTCGGCGATCTCGGTCTCCAGTTGGCCGGCGCCCCAGCCGGAATAGCCGAGCGCCATCAGCGCATGACGAGGCCCGCGGCCGGACGATATGGCGCGCAATATGTCGACGGTCGCCGTCAGGCAGATGTCGTCGGAAACGGTCAGCGACGATTCCACCCGATAGTCTCCCGAATGCAGGACGAAGCCCCGGCTGCGGTCCACGGGGCCGCCATTGCGCACGACGAAATCGCGGGCCTGAGCCGGCAATCGGATCGCCTCCTGCTCGTTCATGATGCCCAGTTGCACGAGCAAGTCCGGAAACAGCATCTGCTGCGTCTGGTTGATGATCAGGCCCATGGCGCCTTCATCGGAATGTGCGCAGACATAGATGACCGAGCGCGTGAAACGGTCGTCCTTCATGCCGGGCATGGCAATCAGGAACTGATCGTCGAGAAAGCCGCGACTGGCGACCGTCTTCTTGTGGCGCAACAAGTCCATGAAGGGAGCGTAACGCGTTTCCAAAGCGCCGAAAAGATGCGCCGTGCTGGATTCGACCAAAGCTTGTGGCGGCGGCTCGAACATTCTTCTCCCTCGAAGTCACGCAAATATGATACCGGCAAGGCCATGAAATCATTGCGCGGCCACGAACGGACGATCAAATCACCGCCATGCGAAGCTTGAAAATCCTGCTGCTCGGCGCCGCCATCGGATCGGCAACCGCTCTTCCCGCCGCCGCCTCCTCATCGGCGTGGTACAACAGCGAAGGCGGCAAGGTCCGGCTGGTGACCTCAGGCAAAGCCGACGACACCGGCCGCATCCAGGGCGTTCTCGACATAGCGCTCAAGCCCGGCTGGAAGACATATTGGCGCGATCCGGGCGACGCGGGCGTGCCACCGCAACTCGACATTTCAGCCAGCACCAACATCGCCGACGCAGCGCTATCGTTTCCGGCGCCGCAGCGCCATGACGACGGCTATGGCAAATGGGCAGGCTACAACTATCCGGTTTCTCTGCCGGTGACATTCACGCTGGCGGCGCCGAACCAGCCGGCGTTGATCGATGCCGACATCTTTCTCGGCATCTGCGAAACGATCTGCATTCCGGTGCAGACGCGGCTGACCGTCGACCCCGCCTCCGATCCGGACAATGCCGAGGACGCAGCGCTGGTGAAGGCGAGTTTCGCGGCGCTACCAGCGCCCGCGAGGTCCGATTTCGGCATCGCTGTGCTGCCGGGCGACCACGAGACGCTGATTGTCGAAGCGAGCTTTCCCGGCGATCCGGAGGCGGCGGATTTCTTCGTCGCCGGCGAGCGGGACTACATGTTCGGCACCCCTGCCCGCAGCGAAAAGGACGGCAAGCTGATCTTCACCGTGCCGATCCTCGATCGCCCCTCGACGACGCCGACCGATGGCGGGCTTCACTATACGCTGACGAGTTCGGCGGGCGCGGTCGAAGGGGTTCTGCCTTTCCCTTGATCCAGCCCACCCCAACGGTTGCAGGAAGCCGTCGGGTTCGCTAGGCAAAGACACGTCCTTCCCCATTTTCCCAAGCGAGGAATCCATGACCATTTCCGTTGGCGGCAAGCTGCCTGACGTGACCTTCAAGACGATGACCGCCGATGGCGCCAAGCCGATCACCGGGGCCGAGATCTTCCCGGGCAAGAAGGTCGTGCTGTTTGGGGTTCCCGGCGCCTTCACACCGACCTGCAGCAACAACCATTTGCCGGGTTATCTCGAGAACCACGATGCCATCCTGGCGCGCGGCGTCGACACCATCGCCGTCGTTTCGGTCAACGACGTCCATGTCATGGGCGCCTGGGCGCACTTCACCGGCGGTGAGGGCAAGATCATGTTCCTCGCCGACGGCAGTGGCGATTTCGCCAAGGCGGTAGGCCTCGACAATGACCTTTCCGCCAGCGGCATGGGGCTGCGTTCGAAGCGGTTTTCGATGATCGTCGACGACGGCAAGGTCACCGCGCTCAATGTCGAGACCAAGCCTGGTGTCGACGAGTCCGGCGCGGCTCATATTCTGGGACAGCTCTGAAGTTCAGCGCGGCGTGGGGTGTGGAACGACGATCGCGCTTGTAGCCCAGGGCTTGCGTTTGGGGGGATTCTAGCGATGTTTGACATGTTCTGGCGCGCTATCGCGATCGGCATCGGCGCCACCGTCCTGATGGATCTCTGGGCCATCTTCCTGCACAAGGCGTTCGGCCAGCCACGGCCGAACTGGGGGCCGGTCGGTCGCTGGGTCTGGCATCTCCGTGACAAGGTCTTCCACGACGATATCGGCGGTGCCGCACCG
>NZ_RZPH01000567.1:0-3915 GCF_004022825.1 Mesorhizobium sp. M7A.F.Ca.CA.004.04.2.1 | reverse complement strand
CATTTCCTTGACGATCTCGTTGGCATTGCCATAGGCGAGCAGGCCGGCGGCCGAGCCGCGCCCGGCCATGCGGTAGCGGCCGGAATTGTAGATGATGATGAGGTCGATGCCGCCAGCCTCCTCGGCTTTCGCCGACAGGCCGGTGCCGGCGCCGCCGCCGACGATCGGCACGCTCTTGGCGATCATTCCCCTGAATTTCTTCAGTATATCCTTGCGCGGTATGGCGGGCATCTTTCTGGATCTCTCACTGTCTGGCGGTGTCGAGGGAGGCTGATGTTGCAGCCTTTTCGAATTCCGGGTCGTTGATATGCAGCGGCAGGCGCGTCACGCGGCGCTTGCTGTTGGGTTCGATGGTGCGCTCGATGGCATCGAACAGAACGGCGTCGGCTTCCGGGTTGAAGAAGGCGCCGCCTTCGATGTCGAGCGCCGAGACGCCTTTTTCCGGGATGAGAAAATGCACCGGCCCTCCGCAGCGGGCGAGTCTGGTGCCGATCCACTCGCCGATCGCGCGGCATTCGTCCGCCGTGGTGCGCATCAGCGTGACATTGGGATTGTGTTCGTAGAACAGCCGATCGCGATAGGGCTCCGGAATGGTCGAAGGCGCCCAGAAGTTCACCATGTCGAGCGCGCCGACGGAGCCGACATAGGGCAGCCCCGTGCGAACTATGGCGCCGAAACGATCCTCCGTCGCCGGCAGCACGCCGCCGAACAGCAGATCGCAGACTTCGGTCGTGGTGATGTCGACGATACCGGACAGCAAGCCGCTGTCGGCCAGCTTTTCCATGCTGCGGCCGCCGGTGCCGGTGGCGTGGAAGACCATGCAGTCATATCTGGAACGGAGCTGGTCGGCGATGGCGGTCACGCAAGGCGTTGTGACGCCGAACATGGTGAGGCCGATCGATGGTTTGCCGTCGGGTGGCGGCGCCGGCTTGGTTGCCATGCCTACGATCGCCTGGGCGGCATTGTGCAGCACGACACGGGAGATCCGGTTCAGTCCGGCCATGTCGGTCACCGCAGGCATCATGATGATGTCGGAGACATCGACATAGGGTGCGGTATCGCCGGAGGCGAGCGTCGAGACCATGATCTTGGGCAGGCCGAGCGGCAGGGCGCGCATGCCCGACGTGATGATCGAGGTGCCGCCGCCGCCGCCAATGCCGATGATGCCGGAAATGTCGGCGCGCGACTGGACGAAGCGGGCGAAGGCGATGCCCATCGCGGCGACCGCGGCGCCACGGTCATTGCCGCCGAGCACGGCGTCACGGCCGCCGGGATGATGGTCGGCGATTTCCCTCGCGCCGATAGCGACGGGGATGGTTGCGTCGCGCGTTCCGACATCGACACGACAAACGAGGGCGCCCGCAGCAGTGATCGCATCGGCCAGGAAGGCGAGCTCCTCGCCCTTCGTGTCCGCGGTACCCGCCACATAGATACGCTTCATTGCGCTCCCCCGATCCTGGCAGGCGCGATGCCGCCCCCATTGCTCATTGCCCGGGCCACTCGACGATGCGGACACCATTGCAAATTTTTGAGACGCGCGTATCGTATTGGTATGAATGTCTCACGTCAACAATCCACTGCGAGCGACGACGCTGAACGGGCAACCGGCCCGGTGCCCGAACGTGGGCCGCGCGCGCGGACCAAACGGCTGATGCTGGAGACGGCAACGAGGCTGATGCAGGCGGGCGTCACGCCCTCGGTCAGCGAGGTCGCCGAGGCGGCCGAGGTTTCCCGTGCCACCGCCTATCGTTACTTCCCGAGCCAGTCGGCACTGGTGCAGGCCGTCGTCGACGAGGGGCTGGGGCCAATCCTCACCTGGCAATCGACCTCCGCCGATGCCGAGCGCCGGGTCGCGGAGCTGTTCGATACGGCCATGCCGCGCATCGAGGCCTTCGAGGCCACGTTCAAGGCAGCACTGAAGCTGTCGCTCGATCAATGGGCGCGGCGTCAGGCCGGCACGCTGGGCGCTGAGCCCGCCTTTACGCGCGGCCATCGCATCGACTTGCTGAAAGATGCGATCGCGCCGCTCAAGAGCCGTTTGCCGCCGCGCGACTTCAAGCGGCTGGCGCAGGCGCTGTCGCTGATCTTCGGCGTCGAGGTGCTGATTGTGCTCAAGGATATCTGGGGACTGGACAGCCGCCGGACGAGGGCGGTCGCACAGTGGGCAGCCGGGGCGCTGGTGCGTGCGGCAGTCGCGGAATCGGTCGATGAAGGAGGCAGCCCCGATCCGAAGGCAGTCATGAAATAGAGCCTATCTGGTTCGACCAGATTGGCATGCACGCTACTGATCTTAGCCGTTGAGTGGGGTGTCGGACAATACCCAATCATATCACTGAGTAGGAAAATCTTGGTAAAACAGGCAGATAAAGCCGGAATCCGATGGCAATGGCCACGTCAAGCTGTCAAGAAAGGGCTTGACGCGCATGCAAAATTGGTAATACCAGATTGGATCAGAAAAGCGGATCGAAAGTGAGGGCTGCGATCCATTTTCCGGCAGGGGCGAGGAGGCTCGAAACCGGGAAGGTGCGATCACGGGAGGAACTACCAGGGCCGGCCCCGTTGCCGGCTCGCACGATAAGGTAGAACGCGCACAAGGGAGGAAATCATTATGCGCAAGTTAGTGACCAGCGCACTTGCTGGTATCGGCTTAACGCTTGCCTGCGGAACGTCCGTTTACGCGCAGGACAAAGAACTCACCATATTCTGGGCGGAATGGGATCCGGCGAACTATTTGCAGGAACTCGTCAATCTCTACGAGGCCGAGACCGGCGTGAAGGTCACGGTCGAAACCACACCTTGGTCCGACTTCCAGACCAAGGCATTCACCGAGTTCAACGCTAAGGGCAGCGCCTACGACATGGTGGTCGGCGACTCGCAGTGGATCGGTGCCGCATCCGAGGCGGGCCACTATGTCGACCTTACCGACTTCTTCAACAAGCATAATTTGAAGGAGGTGATGGCGCCGGCGACTGTCAAGTACTACGCCGAATATCCGTCGGCCTCTGGCAAGTACTGGTCGATCCCGGCCGAGGGTGACGCAGTCGGCTGGTCCTACCGTAAGGACTGGTTCGAGGACCCCAAGGAAATGGAAGCCTTCAAGGCCAAGTATGGCTACGATCTCGGCGTGCCGAAGGATTTCAAGGCGCTGCGCGACATTGCCGAATTCTTCCACCGTCCCGACCAGAAGCGCTACGGCGTCGCCATCTACACCGACAATTCATATGATGCCCTGGTGATGGGCGTCGAGAACGCCATCTTCTCCTACGGCGGCGAACTTGGCGACTATGCCACTTACAAGGTCGACGGGATCATCAACTCCGATCAGAACGTCAAGGCGCTCGAGGTCTACAAGGAACTCTATTCCTTCACACCTCCTGGTTGGGCCAAGAGCTTCTTCATCGAGGACAACCAGGCGATCACCGAGAATCTGGCTGCGATGAGCATGAACTACTTCGCCTTCTTCCCGGCGCTCATCAACGAAGCCTCGAACCCGAATGCCAAGAACACAGGCTTCTTCGCCAACCCTGCCGGCCCGAACGGCGACCAGTTCGCCGCGCTCGGCGGCCAGGGCATCTCCGTCATCTCCTATTCCAACAACAAGGAAGAGGCGATGAAGTTCCTGGAATGGTTCATCAAAGACGAGACGCAGAAGAAGTGGGCGGAACTCGGCGGTTACACGGCAAGTGCCAAGGTGCTCGAGTCGCCTGAATTCCAGAACGCCACGCCTTACAACAAGGCTTTCTACGAAACCATGTTCAAGGTGAAGGACTTCTGGGCGACGCCGGAATATGCCGAGCTGCTCATCGCGATGAACCAACGCGTCTATCCGTACATCACCGGCAATCAGGGCACGGCCAAGGAAGTGCTCGATGCGCTCGCCGCGGACTGGAACGCGACGTTCAAGAAGTACAACCG
>NZ_RZPH01000566.1:0-3915 GCF_004022825.1 Mesorhizobium sp. M7A.F.Ca.CA.004.04.2.1 | reverse complement strand
GAGGGGGTCGTCGCGCGTAGAGCGCTAGCATCATCTTTTTTAAAGTAGGAGGTCGCGTCCCGTCGTGCCGACCCCCTCTGGCCTGCCGGCCATCTCCCCCTCAAGGAGGGAGATTGGCGCCGCGCCGTTGGCGCATCTCCTCGCAGCGCGGCTGCAAAGCATAAGCGCACTGCCGACTCCCCCTGCGGAACCCCGCACAATCACTGCGGAAAACCGAACACTCCCTAGCGTCACCCCGCTCTATCATTCCCGCTCAGGCAACGGCGCCCCGGCGGTCGCGTCCGCCCCCGCGTCTGTCGATCGGCCGGGGCGATTTTTCTGTGCATGCCGTTGTCCCAAAACCGCTGGGCACTTTTGGGCGGCATGCATCAACAACAGGGGAACGACGATGAAATTCATGCTGACCGACCGCAAACTCCACCCGCAAGCCAAATCCGTCGCCGATGATTTCAGGACCGGCGGCATCAACCGCCGCGAATATCTGGTGCTGATGGCCGGCCTCGGTGTCAGTGCCGCCGGCGCGTTTGCGCTGGGCGGGCTCGCCCCCACCCCTGCCCGCGCGGCAGAACCGAAGAAGGGCGGCGTCCTGCGCGTCGCCATGAACGTCAAGGGCTTCAAGGACCCGCGCACCTTCGACGGCGTGGAGATGTCGAATGTCGCCCGCCACTGCAACGAATATCTGGTGCGCTGGAACACCGACTTCTCCTTCGAGCCCTGGCTGCTCGAAAGCTGGGAGGCGAGCGACGACGCCAGGACGCTGACCCTGCATGTGCGCAAGGGCATATCCTGGTCGAATGGCGATGCCTTCAACGCCGATGATGTCATTCACAACCTCACCCGCTGGTGCGATGCCTCGGTGCCGGGCAATTCGGTCGCCGCGCGCATGGGCGCGCTGGTCAATGCCGACACCAAGAAGGTCGTCGATGGCGGCATCGCCAAGGTCGACGACTTCACCATCAAGCTCAATCTGCCGAAGCCCGACATCTCGCTGATCGCCGGCATGGCCGACTATCCGGCGCTGATCATGCACCGCTCCTATGAGGGCGACGGCGATCCCCTGAAGGCGCTCGCCATCACCACCGGCCCCTGCGAGCTGGTCAGCTGGGATGCCGAGACGGGTGCGGAGGTGAAGCGCAGGGATAAGCCCTGGTGGAAGGGCGAATTCCATCTCGACGGCATCAAATGGGTCGACTACGGCTCCGACCCCAACGCCATGCTGTCGGCCTTCGAATCCGGCGAGATCGACACCGACCACGAAACCGCTTCCGACGCCGTCTCGCAGACCGAGACGATGGGGCTGATGAACTCCGAGATCGCCACCGGCTCCACCATCGTCGCCCGCTTCAATGTCGCCAACGCGCCCTATGACGACGTCAAAGTGCGCCGCGCCGCCCAACTCGCCGTCGACAATTCCGCCGTACTGGCGCTCGGCCTCGGCGGCCGCGGCAAGCCCGCCGACAACCACCATGTCGGCCCCATGCATCCCGAATATGCCGATATCGGCCCGGCCAAGCGTGACGTCGACCAGTCGAAGAAGCTGCTTGTCGAGGCCGGCAAGGCCGACCACGAATTCGAGCTCATCTCCGTCGATGTCGAATGGCAAAAGAGCACCGGCGACGCCATCGGCGCGCAGATGCGCGACGCCGGCCTGAAGATCAAGCGCACCGTGCTGCCCGCCGCCACTTTCTGGAACGACTGGAGCAAATACCCCTTCTCCTGCACCGAATGGCTCGGCCGCCCGCTCGGCGTCCAGGTGCTGGCGCTCGCCTACAAATCCGGCGCCGCCTGGAACGAGAGCGCCTACGCCAATCCCGAATTCGACACGCTGCTCGACAAGGCGCTGGCGACGCCGGACGCCAAGGCGCGCAAGGAGATCATGGCCAAGATCGAGCAGAATTTGCGCGATTCAGGCATCATCATCCAACCCTACTGGCGCTCGGTCTACCGGACGTACCGCAAAGGCGTCGAAGGCTGCGAACAGCACCAGGCGCTGGAACAGCATTTCGAGAAGGTGTGGATTGAGTCTTGAAGCGCCAACGTTCGCTTTACCTTCTCCCCTTGTGGGAGAAGGTGGATTGTCGCGAAGCGGCAAGACGGATGAGGGGTGTTCCAGCTTGGCGAGACGCCAACAGTAAACGAATCTGAACCAGAGCAGAACCTTCACCGCCTCACTCCGTCACGCACCCCTCATCCGTCTCGGCGCTGCGCACCGATCCACCTTCCCCCACAAGGGGGGGAAGGCAAGAAGCGTCGGCGCTCCTTCAAGTGCGGCGCTGGCCGGTGGATCGCTGCGATCATCTGCGGGTGGAAAATGGCCGGCGCGAATGCCGGTGAGGCAGTTGCCTGAGCCCGCGCCGGCCATTGGCGAACCTAGGTCCGCCGCCCGGAATTTCTACCGCCCCGCTGATGCCCGATCAACCAGGCCGGACGTTTGGTACGGAAGCGGACAAAAGCTCACCGCTCCGCCCTCAGCAGCGTCCAGATCCAGTCAACAAAGGTCAGCACCAGGAAAGGATAGCCGGCGGCGGGCAACGGCGCGGAGGTCGGCAGCAAGGGCGCGCGCCAGAGGATCATGCAAGCCGAGACGACAAACAGCACGGCGGCCACGAGCGCGGTGAGCCGCATCCACAGGGCAAATGTCCTGGGCATGCTGACCATGACCAGTGCTGCTGCCCACAGCGTGATGCCGCCGACATAGGAAGGCACGCTGGCCTCAAGCCCCGCCGCATTGCCCGCCATCAGCAGGGTCTCTCCGGCCAGGAAGGTCAGGAACCCGGCAGCGACGCAGTCATTGCCCAGCCGCTGGTATTTCATCGTCAGCAGCGCGGTGGCGACCACGAGCGCCGCGCCGTCGATCGTCCAGAGCGTTTCGCGCAGCGGAGCGCTGGCGACGAAGGTGCCGGCAAGGCCGAAGGCGCCGCCGATGGCGAGGCCGAGAGAGGCGATGGTGTCTGATGTGGTGCGCATGTGATGTGTCTCCCCAAGCTGGGTGTACGATACGCTTGGGCGCCGCACCATGAACAGCTCAAAGCCGACACGGCCGAGCGCCACCAACCTATCAGTACAAACACCTTCCTGCCCGGCGCGCTGATGGCCAGCCCCCTTCAGCTAAAGATCGCAGCACCGATGGACGGCCCCAGTGCCGGAAGAGTCTTCCGGCAGTACTGTTTTGAATCTCGGCGGGACAGACATGGCGGATGGAGTGAATCGGAAAGCGGGGACCGACCTCGATAAAATTCCAACCGCCGAGTTGTTCGAAACCGACTGGCAGCAGACGCTGGATCTCAAAAGAGATGCATGTGTGCGCGCCAGTAAATTCGCCTGCAGTTCAGACCAACTCCCGGGCGCGGTCCAGAATCTTGTCGATGTGATCGCTGTCAATCAACTCGAGCATCTCTTTCACGGAGCCTGTTTTAAGGGACTTGGTAAACTGCACTATCGAAATAGAAGGGCTCCCGGCATACGAGAGCAGGGCCATTTTAGTGAAGTTTTTCGAAAAAGCAGGATAAAGCGGTGCATCAAACTCCGCGTCCCACTCGCCATTCCGAATGGCTCGCTCTGTGAGAACAGCCATCAAGACGACTCCCAAGGCTCGTTGGACCTTGTGCTTCTTTCCCAAAGGGAAGCCAAAGGCAGGGAAACAAAATTCGATCATGAACCGCAGCGCATTAAAAAAAGCAGACGCATAGATCCTGCGATCATTGCCGAAATCTGCTGCATACAGAGTCGCGAAAATCTGCGCCGCGACGGCATCGGCAATCACATCGAGTTCGCCCAGCTTGTGAGGGCCAGCCGTCTGCTTCAACGTCTGGACATCGGCAAAATCCACCATCCTCTGTGCTACGTGTTGCATTTCGTGGAACAGGTAAATTGATACCGCAGTCTCGCAGAAATCTTCAATGTCAAGGTCACGAA
>NZ_RZPH01000565.1:0-3924 GCF_004022825.1 Mesorhizobium sp. M7A.F.Ca.CA.004.04.2.1 | reverse complement strand
CCATTTGCTTGCGCCCGTGCACGGGCGGGCCGTGCCAGCACGCGGTCGAAATAGGCGTTGACGCGCTCGGAGTCGATCGGGAATCGGCCGGCGCGAGCCCAGCCGCCCATGTCGCCGAGCAGCACATCGACAGCGGAAAACCGATCGCCGAGCGCAAACGGTTTGTCGCCCAGCCGCCGCTCCAGCGCCTTCAGTTCCGAGGCAAAATCGTAAGCCGCCGCAGGACCGACATCGACGCGCACATCCCTAGGCAGCAGGAAGCGATGGCGCAATTTGTTCCACAGCGGCGCTTCCAACTCGCTCTGGGCAAAATGCATCCAGGAATCCATCTCGGCACGGCCCGCGACGCCCGGGTTGGCGCCCATGTCCTTGTCGGCATGCTTGTCGGCTAGATAAACGCAGATCGCCGCCGAATCCGTCACCGTCAGCTCGCCGTCGATGAGGATCGGCACCTTGCCCGATGGGTTGAGCGCATAGGCTTCCGGTGAGCGCAGATGAACCTCGACCAATTCATAAGGCTGCCCGAGCTCCTCGAGCATCCAGAGAACGCGGCTGACCCGGGATCCGCGCGATCCAACGGCCTTGTACATGTCGAACCCTGCCTTTCTCCAACAAGCTAGACCATCGCGTTCGTTCAGACGATGGTGTCGAAGAGCCGCAGGATGAACGATATCTGGTAGATAAGCGCCGCCGTGACGAAGGCGATGTGGAAGCGGCGGTCGCGCACCAGGATCGCGATGATGCAGAGCGCGACGAAGACCGGCGTGCGGAACAGATACTCGCTGCCGAAGCGGGCGAAATGCTCCGGCCCCTTCAGCAGCGTGTCGACCACGTCGAGCAGGTAGGTCGCAGCCAGCAGGCCGAAGAACCACGCACGGCGCGAATAGAAGAAATCCTCGTAGCTGGTGTAGTCCAGCATCGAATCGGGAAACAAAAGCGCACACAGCAGGAACAGCGTGATCGCGTAGAAGATGATGAACAGGTACTTGCCGAAGGTCCAGGTTTCGATGGCGTAGAGGCCGAACTCCCACCACCAGAAATGCACCAGCATCAGGAGCACCGAGACGACCCAGGCCAGATGCACGGGATAGAGCTTGTACTGGCCGGGATGCTGGACGATGCGCGCCACCCCCGACAGCAGGCGGGCGACGCCAAGCCCGATCACCATGCCCATGACGATGCGGATGTGCGGGAAGATGTCGTGGGCGGAAGCGATTTCGGTGGCCATTCGTGTGTCTTACCAGCTGCTTCGACAATTTCGGCTAATCATACCAAAGCCACAGCTTTCGGTAGCCGGCCGGAACTTCAATCTGCTCGGCGGGCAGGTGATCGACATCTCCTTCCCAGGTTTCGTCCGGCTCGAAGCCTGATGGCAGCCAGCCAATCACATGTTCTTCGCTGGCGCGCGTTGTAATGACGACTTTGTCAGAGAATGGCCATTCTCCATCATCGCACTGCACGATCGCTATCCGGACATCGTGAACTTCGGGCTTTTTCCGTATCGACTGAAATGTAGCCAGAACCGTATCATTGTTCGGTGCCTCCGGGCTGTTGCACAGCAATCCGGCTTCGCCTTGAGCCCCATCGAAATATTCTTCCAATGTAACAAGCGGCATGGAGAGTGGGGCAATGCCGCCGTTGTATTTTTGCAGCGCGCCCATCCTCGAAATTAAGGCAAGTTTCTTTTGCTCGTCCATGATGGGTCCGATACGTCGTGGGCGCAGCAATCCTAAAACAGAAAATACCTCTGCGCCATCGGCAGCACGGTAGCCGGCTCGCAGGTGAGCAATTCCCCGTCGGCACGCACCTCGTAGGTTTCCGGATCGACCTCGACATGCGGCGTGGCGTCGTTGAGCACCATCGAATGCTTGCCGATGCCGCCGCGGGTGTTCTCGACGGCGACGAACTGCTTGTCGACACCGAGCCTGCCGTGCAGGCCTGATTCGAGCGCGGCTTTTGAAACGAAGGTCACCGACGAGTTGGTCCTGGCCTTGCCATAGGCGCCGAACATCGGCCGGTAGTGCATCGGCTGCGGCGTCGGGATCGAGGCGTTGGGGTCGCCCATGGGCGCTGCGGCGATCATGCCGCCGATCAGCACCATGTCCGGCTTGACGCCGAAGAAGGCCGGGTTCCACAGCACCAGGTCGGCGCGCTTGCCGACCGCGATCGAGCCGATGTCTTTCGACAGCCCATGCGCGATGGCCGGGTTGATCGTGTATTTGGCGATGTAGCGGCGGACGCGGAAATTGTCGTTGTTGCCGGTCTCCTGCGGCAGCGAGCCGCGCTGGCGCTTCATCTTGTCGGCGGTCTGCCAGGTGCGGATCGCGACTTCGCCGACACGGCCCATGGCCTGCGAATCCGACGAGATGATCGAGAAGGCGCCGATGTCGTGCAAAATGTCTTCCGCCGCGATGGTCTCCTTGCGGATGCGGCTTTCGGCAAAGGCGATGTCCTCAGGGATCGACGGCGACAAATGATGGCAGACCATCAGCATGTCGAGATGCTCGGCCAGCGTGTTGACCGTGTAGGGCCGCGTCGGGTTGGTCGAGGACGGGATGACGTTGGGCAGGCCGCAGACCTTGATGATGTCAGGTGCGTGGCCGCCGCCGGCACCCTCGGTGTGGAAGGCATGAATGGTGCGGCCTTTGATGGCGGCGACCGTGTTCTCGACAAAGCCGGATTCGTTCAGCGTATCGGTATGGATCATCACCTGCACGTCGTAGTCGTCGGCGACCGACAGGCAGCAATCAATGGCCGCCGGCGTCGTGCCCCAGTCTTCGTGCAGCTTCAGCGAGCAGGCGCCGCCCAGCACCATTTCCTCAAGCGCGGCGGGCAGGGAGGCATTGCCCTTGCCCGACAGGCCGATGTTCATCGGGAAGGCATCGAAGGACTGGATCATGCGGGCCATGTGCCATGGCCCCGGCGTACAGGTGGTGGCCAGCGTGCCGTGCGCCGGACCGGTGCCGCCGCCGAGCATGGTGGTGATGCCTGACATCAGCGCTTCCTCGATCTGCTGCGGGCAGATGAAGTGGATATGCGCGTCGAAGCCGCCTGCGGTCAGGATCTTGCCCTCGCCGGCGATGATCTCGGTGCCGGGACCAATGATGATGGTGACGCCATCCTGCGTGTCCGGATTGCCGGCCTTGCCGATGGCCGCGATGCGGCCGTCGCGAAGCCCGATATCGGCCTTGAAGATGCCTGCGCTGGCATCGATCACCAGTGCGTTGGTGATCACCGTGTCGACGGCGCCCTGGGCTCTGGAAACCTGGCTCTGGCCCATGCCGTCGCGGATCACCTTGCCGCCGCCGAATTTCACCTCTTCGCCATGGATGGTGAGATCCTTCTCGACCTCGATGAACAGTTCGGTGTCGGCAAGGCGCACTTTGTCGCCGACCGTCGGGCCATACATCTGCGCGTAGGCGGCGCGGGTAATTCTGGCCATCAGCGATTGCTCCCGAAATGCGGTTTGCCGAAATGCGGTTGGATTGAAGCGCGGCTGCACATTGCTGCCATCCTATGGTCACGCAATGACCCGCTGGGCGACACCTTCTGATCCCATTTGGCGGTTGAGGTTAGGGGGTCACCCCAGACCGACCGTTTGCCAATCGATGGAAAGGAAAATCCATGCGCAAAACGATAATTCTTGCCGCAGCTGCCAGCCTGATGCTGGCTGGCGCCGCCAGTGCCCAGCAGCAACCCGCGCCACAGCCCACTCCGGCGCCGGCAACGCCTGCTCCAGCCACGCCCCAGGCTCAGCCGGCGGTGCCGACGATCCAGAGCGTCAACATCGTCGACATCACGGAGCTGCCAAAGGACACCCAGACGCAGGTCAACCAGGTGATCGCCCAGCGCGGCGATGACGGCTTGAAGAAACTGCGCAGCTCGATCGACGCCACGCCCAAGGTGAAGTCGGCGCTGGAGGCC
>NZ_RZPH01000564.1:0-3925 GCF_004022825.1 Mesorhizobium sp. M7A.F.Ca.CA.004.04.2.1 | reverse complement strand
GATCTCCACCTTGGCGCGATCCTCGACCAGCGCCATCACCTGCATGGCGGCCATCGCCGGAAAATGCCGGCCGATCACCTCGCGATAGGCCTCGCCGATGCCCCTGAGGTTGGCGAGGTATTCGGCCTTGTCGGTGAAATACCAGGTCATCGAGGTGATGTGCTGCGGCCCGGCACCGGCTTCCGCCAGCACCGCGACGATGTTCTGAAGCGTTTGCCGCACCTGGCCGACAAAATCGTCGGTCTCGAACTGGCATTGCCCGTTCCAGCCGACCTGTCCGCCGACGAAGACGAACTGTCCGCGTGCCGCGACGCCATTGGCGTAGCCGACAGGTTTTGCCCAGCCTTCGGGCTGCAGAATCCTGTGCATTCAAAACCTCCCGGTATTCCAAAACCCAATTTTCAAAATCGAAAGCTCGTCAAAATCTCTGCCGTCAGGCAGCGCCCATCACTTGCCGCGCAATCACCACTTTCTGAACGTCGGAGGCACCCTCATAGATGCGCAGAGCGCGGATCTCGCGATACAGGCTTTCAATGATGTGGCCCCTGCGGACACCGTCGCCGCCATGCAGCTGCACAGCCTTGTCGATCACCTCTTGCGCCTTGTCGGTGGCAAACAGCTTGGCCATCGCCGCCTCGCGTGTGACCCGCGCGGCGCCCATGTCCTTGGTCCAGGCGGCGCGGTAGACCAGAAGCGCCGCCGCATCGACGTCCAGCGCCATATCGGCGATGTGGCCCTGCACCATCTGAAGTTCGGCCATCGGCGCGCCGAACAGTTTGCGCTCGGCCACGCGTTTGATGCTTTCATCCAGCGCGCGCCGGGCAAAGCCGAGTGCCGCCGCACCAACGGTCGAGCGGAACACGTCGAGCACCGACATGGCGATGCGGAAGCCGTCGCCGGGTCTGCCGATCAGCGCAGCGGCCGGCAGGCGGACCTGATCGAAAGACAGCCGTGCCAGCGGATGCGGCGCGATCACTTCCAGCCGTTCCGCGATGCCAAGGCCCCTGGCGTCGCCAGGCACGAGGAAGGCGGAAAGCCCCTTGGCGCCCGGCGCCTCGCCGGTGCGGGCAAAGACGACATAGAGGTCGGCGATGCCGCCATTGGAGATCCAGGTCTTTTCACCCGACAGAACGTAACTGTCGCCGTCGCGGGTCGCCGTCATTTCCGTGTTGGCGACATCCGACCCGGAGCGCGGTTCCGACAGGGCGAAGGCTGATATCGCCTTGCCGGCACGTGTCTTCGCAAGCCATTCCTGTTGCTCCGGCGTGCCGAACAGGCTGAGCGCGCCGGTACCCAGCCCTTGCATGGCGAAGGCGAAATCGGCCAACCCGTCATGGCGGGCAAGCGTCTCGCGCGTGATACACAAAGTGCGCACGTCGAGGGGCCCCGGATTGTCGGTGTCGAGAGCCGTCGGTTTCAGCCAGCCGTCCCGGCCCAACTGCGCCACCAGTTCGCGGCAAGCGGCATCGACATCATGGTGATCGACCGGCAGGTTTTTTGAGCACCATGCGTCGAGGCGCTCGGCCCACTCGCGATGGCTGTCTTCGAAGAAGGGCCAGTTGAGGAAGGAGCGGTCAGGCATGGGTGCCTCCGCAATTGAGGCGTTGCGCTCTACGGTGCCCCCCTCTGTCCTGCCGGACATCTCCCCCTCTAGGGGGGAGATTGGCAGCTTCGCCGCCACGGCTCATCCTGCCACGCTGGTGGTTGGCGAAAACCGACGCAACATCCAATCTCCCCCCTAGAGGGGGAGATGTCCGGCAGGACAGAGGGGGGCGCTGTCCCGCCGACGTCTCCACGGAATGCATCATCCCTCAATCCCCCTCGAACACCGGCTTTTCCTTGGCCACGAACGCCTTGTAGGCGCGCTCGAAGTCGCGGGTCTGCATGCAGATCGCTTGCGCCTGCGCTTCCGCCTCGATCGCCTGGTCGAGACCCATCGACCATTCCTGATTGAGCTGCGTCTTGGTGATGCCGTGCGCAAAGGTCGGGCCGGAAACGATGCGCGCCGCCATATCGAGCGCGTCGGCCTCCAGCGAGGCGGCATCGACCAGCCGGTTGTAGAAACCCCAGCGTTCGCCTTCCGCCGCCGTCATGGTGCGGCCTGTGTAGAGCAGTTCTGCGGCGCGGCCCTGGCCGACGATGCGCGGCAGGATCGCGCAGGCGCCCATGTCGCAGCCGGCGAGGCCGACGCGGGTGAACAGGAATGCGGTCTTGGCTTCCGGCGTGGCGATGCGGATATCGGAGCTCATCGCAATGATGGCGCCGGCGCCGACCGCGACACCGTCGACCGCAGCAATGATCGGCTTGCCGCAATTCAGCATCGCCTTGACGAAATCGCCGGTCATGCGGGTGAAGGCCAAGAGCTCCTTCATGTCCATCTTGACCAGCGGGCCGATAATGTCGTGGACATCGCCGCCGGAGCAGAAATTGCCGCCATTGGAGAGGAACACCACGGCGTCGACATCGTCGGCATAGACGAGGTCGCGGAACGTGTCGCGCAGCTCGG
Source organism: Mesorhizobium sp. M7A.F.Ca.CA.004.04.2.1 (assembly GCF_004022825.1). Classification (NCBI taxonomy): domain Bacteria; kingdom Pseudomonadati; phylum Pseudomonadota; class Alphaproteobacteria; order Hyphomicrobiales; family Phyllobacteriaceae; genus Mesorhizobium; species Mesorhizobium sp. M7A.F.Ca.CA.004.04.2.1. The sequence continues at coordinate 1,419 of NZ_RZPH01000564.1, read as the reverse complement.
CATAGCTGTCGAAGGTCAGCGGGTTCTTGCGCTCCGGCCGGTCGAGCCGGACCTTGGCGATCCTGCCCTCGACCTCCCACAGGAAATGCTTCGGCTTGCGCCCGGCCATTGCGGTCATTCGCGTCCCTCCCAGTTGCTGCGAAACGAGGTCAGCATGCCGGTCAGCCGGCGCGCGTCGTCCTCGCTGACCTTGCCCAGCAATTCACCGATCCAGCCTTCATGCGCCGCGGCGATTGTGGCGAAGGCTTGCGTGCCTTCCTCGGTCAGCCGCACCATCGACGTGCGGCGGTCGCCATTGCGCCTCGCGCGGGCGACAAGTCCTTCCGAAACCAGCCGGTCGACGATGCCCGTGACATTGCCGTTGGAGACCAGCAGGAAGCGCGACAGGTCGCTCATCAGCATGCCTTCCGGCATCCTATAGAGTGCTGCCATCACGTCGAAGCGCGGCAGCGTCGTGTTGAACTCCTTCTTCAGCCGCTCGCGCAGCTCGGCCTCGATCGTGCGCGAGGCTCGCAGCAGCCTGATCCACAGCCGCAAGCGGTCCTTGCCGGGTCCCGACGGCGCGGGCAGGGGGCCGGCTACCATGTTTCGCCTCCTGAGATGGAAATCGCCTGTCCGGTTATCGATTGGGCGGCGTCGCCGCACAGCCACAGCACGGCGGCGGCGACCTCATCCGGCTGGATGAAGCGGCCTTGCGGGTTGTTCGAGGCGAGGCTTGACCGCGCTTGCTCGACCGAGCGGCCGGTCTTCTCGATGATGCGCTGGATGGACTCTTCCAGCATTTCGGTTTCCACAAAGCCTGGGCACACCGCGTTGACGGTGACGCCCGATTTCGCCGTTTCGGCGGCAAGCGCCCGCATCAGGCCAACGACGCCATGCTTGGCGGCGACGTAAGACGCGACGTAGGCGTAGCCTTTCAGGCCGGCGGTCGAGGCGATGAAAACAATTCGTCCTGTTTTCCGCACGGCCATGCCGGCCAGCGCCGGCTTCACCGTCAGGAAGGCGCCGGTCAGATTGACGTCGAGCGTTCGCTGCCAGTCGCTGAGCGCGGTTTTGTGCGCCGGGGCGCTGCCGGCCATGCCGGCATTGGCGACAACGATGTCGAAGGGTCCGCGCGCGGCTTGCGCCCTCTGGTAGAGCGCTGCCATTGCCGCCTCGTCGGTGACATCGGCGGCGATGCCGAAGATGCGGTCGTTCTCGCCGGCCACCTCAGTGAGCTCTGCTTCCCGGCGGCCGCAGATGGTGACATCGATGCCCGCACCCGCCAGCGCCAGCGCGATGGCCCGGCCGACGCCGGAGCCGCCGCCTGTGACCAGCGCATGCTTGCCGGGGATCATGCTTCAATCCTCAAAACATGGCGCCAAGTACCCCCACCCCTAACCCTCCCCACAAGGGGGAGGGAGAAGGCTACGACAGCAC
>NZ_RZPH01000563.1:0-3940 GCF_004022825.1 Mesorhizobium sp. M7A.F.Ca.CA.004.04.2.1 | reverse complement strand
ATTCGAAGAAGTCCGTCGCCGTCGGCTATGTGCCGAAGGAGATCGCAGATGAGAGCGACGGCTTCGAAATCGAGCTGCTGGGCAAGCGTCATGCGGCGCGCATTCAGGCGGTGCCGCTTTTCGACGCCAATTTCGAACGGATGCGTGCCTGAAGCGCTTCGGCTTCGCCGATGCGCTTCAGATTCCTGTTTGTGCATGTCGTGTCCCAAAACCGCTGGGCACTTTGGGCGACATGCACTAGTCACGCCCCTTCTTCTGGGCGTCAGGCGCTGCGGCGGTTGTCCAGCGCGAAGGCGCCGGCGCCGGCAAACACCAGATAGAGGAAGATGAAGCAGAAAGAGATCGCCGAATCGCCGCCATTGTTGACCGGGAAGAAGTCGCGCGGCATGTGCGCCATGAAATAGGCGATCGCCATTTCGCCGGCCAGAAGGAAGGCTACGGGCCGCGTGAACAGGCCGAGCGCCAGCAGGATGCCGCCGGCGAATTCGAGGATGCCGGCGGTCATGGTCAGCCCGGAAAGGGCGTGGGGATCGGCGCTGACGGGGAAGTTGAACAGTTTCTGGCTGCCATGCTCGATGAACTGCAGCGCGGTCATGATGCGCAACACGCCGAGCGCCTGCGGCTGGTATCTGGAGAGGCTTTCGAAAAGCTTCATAATGACTCCATTTTCAATCCGCCCGGCCATAGATTATCGCCCAGGAATGACCATTCACTTCGCATGGCCTGCCGTCAACAATCGGTGATTGGGAATGTTCCCAATTGCCATTAAAATTTTCTCGCCAAGGTTGCATTAGTATCTCTATGGTTGTATTGATGCGTGTACAACAATCCTGAATGTGTGGGGGCCTTTGCCATGAAAAAAGTCGTCATCAGCCTTTTCGCGATCCTCGCAGGCATTAGCTTCGCCATGGCCGAGGACGCCGGCTGTGAGGCGTTCAAGTGGCCGGTGACGCGGGAGCAGACCCTGTTTGCCGCAGCACCGGCAACGCCGTCCGGAGCGGCGCTGGCGGTTGGTGAGGCTGCGGACCTGGCGCTGGTGCCGGTAGGGAAAGCCGGTTTTGCGGTAGCGCCCGAACGTGCGCCGGCATCGGACACGTTTGGCGCCGTTGCCAGCGTGGAGGTGCCGTCCGAGGGGGCCATCCAGATCAGTCTCTCGGGCGAGGCCTGGATCGATGTCATCCAGAATGGCCAGGCCATCAAGTCGGCGGGCTATAGTGGCGTGAAAACATGCCCTGGCATCCGCAAGAGCGTGCGCTTCAAGCTTGCGCCTGGCCCGGCCACCGTTCAGTTCAGCGGCGCGAAGAAAGCTGAGCTGAAGGTCGCGGTGCTGGCGCCGGAATGAGACGGCGCCAGTCAGGGGTAGAGGCCTTCATCGGTAGTCCGATGAAAGCCCGCGCTTTGTTTCAGCGATGTTCGATCGCGGTCAGCGGACCGGCGCCATCAAGGCGAAATGCGCGCCCTGCGGGTCCTGGCATTGGACGATCCAGCTGCCGCCCGGGACCTCCATCGGCCCCATCAGGATCTTGCCGCCATTGTCGGTCACCCGTTTGGCCGCCGCATCGATGGCCGGAACATTGAAATAGAACTGCCAGACCGGGACCGGAATCTGCTCGGGCTTGTTCATGATGCCGCCGCCGGATTCGGGGCCGGCTGTAAAGGTCTGGTAAGTGCCCACCGGGCCCATGTCGAAATCGCCGGCGTCGACCCAGCCGAACTGCTCGGAATAGAAATCGAACGCGGCTTTCCAGTCGCTCGTATAAAGCTCGTGCCAGCCGATGTGGCCCGGCGTGCCGGCCGGCACGACAGGCTGGTCGGGACCGTTTGGCTGCAGGAACATGAAGGTCGCGCCTTGCGGATCGGCGACGACGGCAAAGCGGCCGACGCCCGGAATGTCGTCGGGCTGGCGGTGAACGGTGCCGCCGGCTTTCTCCAGCGATGCCGTGGCAGCGTCGACATCCCTGGTGTGGATATAGCCAAGCCAGGCGGGCGGCATGCCCATCTTGGCTGCATCCTCAGGCAAGGTCATCAGGCCGCCGACGCCACGTTCGCCGACATTCATCACGACATAGCGCGGGATGCCGGGCGCCTTGTCGAAGGGCTGCGCCGTCCAGCCGATGACTTGGGTGTAGAATGCCTCGGCGGCGTCGAGATCTGACGTCATCAATTCGTACCAGAAGAAGGGCATCGGGGCTTTTGGCATTTCGGTCTCCTCACCTTTCATACGTGATCGTCGTCCATCATAGGACGATCCTCACGACGGGAATCCGACACCGCCCGGAAAACAATGGGTGTGTGTGCCAAGCGTTCCCTGGTTGCGCACCCAGCGGTTTTCGATTTCTCTACGGCTATGAAGGGTTGTCGTTCATGCGCTTGATGTCGCTCACGCCCGAGCTTGTCGCACTGTGCCATCGGGAGGAGGCCGATCCCGGCCCGGACCCGAGCTGGACAGACATGAACGACGAGGACTTTCGAGACCTTGCCTTGCGGCTGTCCAATGAAGCCGATGAGGGGCCGCTATGGGTGTTCGCTTATGGGTCGCTGATCTGGAAGCCGGAATTCGAGTCGGTCGAGCAACAGCTCGCCACGGCCTTTGGCTGGCACCGCTCTTTCTGCCTCGACATGGTGCGTTGGCGGGGCAGTGCCGAGCAGCCTGGGTTGATGATGGCGCTCGAACGGGGCGGACGCTGCAACGGCGTGATCTATCGCTTGCCGGAGGGCGAAAAGCCGGCGCAGGTCGAAAGGCTGCTGCGGCGCGAAATCAGCGACCACGAAAGCATCGAGACGGTCCGGTGGCTGCCGGTGCATACGCCGCAAGGCACGCTGCGCGCGCTCGGCTTCTGGGTCGGCGTGAAGGGCAGGGGAACGTCGCTGAACCAGCCGTTGGACAGAGTGGCGAGCGTGCTGGCCAGAGCCTGCGGGCATATCGGATCCGGCGCCGAATATCTCTACAACACGGTCAGCCACCTCGAGGCGTTCGGCATCCATGACCGCAATCTGTGGCGACTGCAGCAGCTGGTCGCAGAGGAGGTCAAGACCATTCATGGCTGTAAGCTTGAACCCGGCCATTCGCTCGCACTGTGAAAGCAGCCTCGGCCTCCGATAACATGAGTAAAAAAATCATGTTATTATCCAGCCTTTTCAGAGACTTGCGCCGAAAATTGACCAATTGATAAAAAAATAAAACGTGCTAGCCTTCCTCAAAAGAAAACATGGGGAACTGACGATGCCAGAAGGCCAATTCAGGGAAGGCATTGCGGGCGGCAGGCTCTCGGCCGACCAGTATGCGGATAATTTTTCCGACCTGCATCCGCCGCTCGATCACCACGAGGCGCTGGTCGAATCCGATCGCTGTTATTTCTGCTACGACGCGCCGTGCATGAACGCATGCCCGACCTCGATCGACATTCCACTGTTCATCCGCCAGATCTCGACCGGCAATCCGATCGGTTCGGCCAAGACCATCTTCGACCAGAACATATTGGGCGGCATGTGCGCCCGCGTCTGCCCGACCGAAACGCTGTGCGAAGAAGTCTGCGTGCGCGAAGTGGCGGAAGGCAAGCCGGTGCAGATCGGCCGCCTGCAGCGCTATGCCACCGACGTCGCCATGAGCGAGAACAAACAGTTCTACCCGCGCGCCGAGCCGACCGGCAAGACTGTCGCCGTGGTCGGCGCCGGGCCGGCCGGCCTTGCCGCCGCGCACCGGCTCGCCCGCCACGGCCATGACGTGACCATTCTGGAGGCGCGCGCGAAAGCCGGTGGCCTCAACGAATACGGCATCGCCGCCTACAAGAGTGTCGACGATTTCGCCCAGGCCGAAGTCGATTATGTGACCGCGATCGGCGGCATCGACATCCAGAACGGCAAGGCCCTCGGCCGCGACTATCAGCTGTCGGATCTGATCCGCAATTACGATGCGGTGTTTCTCGGCATGGGCCTTGGC
>NZ_RZPH01000562.1:0-3944 GCF_004022825.1 Mesorhizobium sp. M7A.F.Ca.CA.004.04.2.1 | reverse complement strand
GTCGGGAAGCGGCCAACTCGACGCGACACAACTTGCCAAGCTGTCGAACCTGGATGTCCAGATCACCGATCTGCCTGGCTCGGCGCTGGCACAGTCGGTGTTCGGCGCGGTGATGATCGACCGCAATGCGGCCGGACAGGGCTGGTTCGTCGACCTGTCACCTCTCGACAGCAGCGAGTTCCAGCTCGATGCCTCCGGGCACCTGACGGCGTTGCCGGGCGGCGCCGCCGATGGACGGATGGACCTTCTGTCGGTGCTGATCCACGAGATCGGCCATCAGGCGGGCTTGGATCACGATGAGGGCGACGCGGGCGTGATGTCGGCTGAGTTGGCCGCCGGCGAGCGCCGGCTGCCGGAGGCCGGATCTGCCGGTCCGCTGACTGAAACGCAGCTCTTCCATGATGGCCTGGGCGTCTTTGTCGGCGCGCAGGAGCATGGATTGCTCCAGAGCGCAGGCATTGCCCGGGCTGAACCGATTGGCGAAGCCACGACGATATCGAGCGCAAGAGCTTCCGGCGGCACGGCGGCGGCACATTCCAAGTCAGAAGCCGATACAAGCGCCAAGACCGACGACATCGTGCTGACCGGGGCTACTTCTGGCTTGCAGGCAAGCGGCCAGCTCAACTGGGTGTTCGACGAAGCCAGCGGAACCTTTGTTGCCGCACAGGGTCGGCAGCAGGACCGTCCGCACGATGCAGCGCCCGATGCGGATCAGGACGATGGCGACGCAACTTCGGACGACCTCAACGGTCTCGCCGAATGGAGCAACCGCAAGGGACTGCTGTCGCGCCTGTCCAGTCTGTTTGGAGTGCGATGAGACAATGATGGCGGCGCAGTTCACACATCTCGCGAACTGCGCGCGCCGCCTCGAAACGGCTGTCCATGGCCGATAGCATCCTTGAAAGTGATACCCACAGGATGCTGGATGATGCCGGCATCGTCAGCTACAGCGTTCTGGACCAGGCGCTGTGGACACGCTTCCGCACTGCCGGGACATCGGATGAGTTCATTGGCGCGTGGCTGGGCCTCCTGTGCCGCCAGATTGCCGATGCCTCGGCAGCAGCCCTGGTGCTCGGGGAAGCCGATACCGGGCCTTATGTGCTGGCCGCCGCATGGCCGAACTCACAGTCGCCGGTCGGCGGACTTCTCGCCGCCACCGAAATGGCCACGGGAAAGCGTCAGGGCGTCAGTGTATCGGGTCCGACGGACAACACACAAATCATCGCGTCACCCATCCTCATCGACGGGCATCTGTTCGGAGCCTGTGCCGTTGCGGTGAAGCGAAACGACGCTGCCTTCACCGACATCATGCGTAAGATCCAGTGGGCCTGTGGCTGGGTGGAGGTGCATCTGCGCCGCGGCATGAGCGATCAGAGCGAACAGGCGGCGCAGCGCAGCCGCTTTGCGTTCGATATGTTGGCGGCAGTGATCGAGAAGAAGCGGTACAAGGGCGCTTGCACCGCCCTCGTCACCGAACTCGCCATGCGGCTGAACTGTGACCCGGTCGCCGTCGGCGTGATGCGCCGGCGCTGGACGCGCGTTGCGGCGGTGTCGCATTCGGCGGCATTCGACGGCAAGGTCAGCTTCATGCGCGACATCGCGGCGGCGATGGACGAGGCAATCGACCAGCGGGCCGTGGTCGTCGCGCCACCGCGCCAGGGTCAGGAATATCGGGTCAGCATCGCGCACGAAGCCTTGACGCGCCAGTACAAGAATGGCGCCGCCCTGACCGTGCCGCTGCAGAGCAACGGCACGATGACGGGCGCGCTTACCTTCCTGCGGCCCGCCGACGCGAGCTTTGACCAGGAGACGATCTACCTTTGCGATGCAGTCGCGGCCGTGGTCGGACCGGTGCTCGAGGAAAAACGCGGTAACGACCGGACGATCTTCACCAAGGCGATCGAAGCGGGCTGGATCCAGATCAAGAGGCTGCTTGGCCCGCGCTTCATCGGGCGCAAGATTGCGACGCTGGCCGCGGTGGCGATAGCGGCCTATCTGAGCGTCGCCACCTCACCCTATGCGGTAACGGCGCCCGCGGTCATTCGCGGTTCGGTGCAGCGAACCATCGTTGCCCCGTTCAGCGGCTATGTTCTGGCTGAATTCGCCAAGGCAGGCGAAACGGTGCGCAAGGATCAGGTGCTGGCGCAACTCGATGATCAGGATCTGAATTTCGAACGGCTGCGGCTGGTCACCACCAAGGCTCAGAAGGAGACGGAATTCGACCGCGCTCTGGCGCGTGGCGAGCGCGCCGAAAGCCAGATCATCGAGGCCCAGATCAAGCAGGCGGACGCGCAGCTGTCGCTGATCGACGAACAACTGCGGCGCACCCGACTGGTGGCGCCGTTTGACGGATTCATCGTCGCCGGCGATCTGTCGCAATCGGTCGGCGCGGCGGTCGAGCGTGGCCAGGAATTGTTTCACATCGCGCCACTCGATTCTTACCGCGTTGTCCTGGAAGTCGACGAAAGCGACATCGATGACATCAAGATCGGCCAGACCGGCCAGTTGCGGGTCAGCGCGTTGCCGAGGGAGCCGCTGCCATACAAGATCGAACAGATCACCTCTGTCTCGCGACAGGGCAACGGCCGCAACTCGTTCATGGTCGAGGCTTCGCTCGCCGGGTCCCTCGAGCGGCTGCGTCCTGGCATGGAGGGCGTCAGCAAGACCCATGTGGATGAACGGCTGCTGTTCTTCGTCTACACCCAGAAGATGATCGACTGGCTGCGCCTGACCCTCTGGCGCTGGGCGGGCTGACCATGGACGGGAGCTATTTCAGTTCGTCCTGGTATCGCGTTGCGCAATTGAAGCCGCGGCTGCGAAGCCAGGTGAGCATCCACCGCACGATCTTTCGCAACCAGGTCTGGTATGTGATGCAGGATCGGACCTCTGGCCGCTTCCATCGCTTCACGCCGGAGGCCTATTTCATCATCAGCCTGATGACGGGCCGACGTACCATGCAAGACGTGTGGGACAACGCCTGCGAACACCTCGACGAAAAGGTCATTACGCAAGACGCGGTGATCCGTCTTTTGGGGCAGCTTCACGCAGCGGATGTGCTGTTCGGCGACATTCCGCCCGACATCGAGGAAATCGCCGACCGCGCCAGCAAGCAGCACAACCGCAAGCTTCTGTCGAAATTCGCCAATCCGCTGGCTATCCGCGTCGGGCTGTTCGATCCGAACGAGTTCCTGAACGCGACCTATCCGCTGGTGCGGCCGTTCCTGTCCTGGTTCGGCGGCGTCGCCTTCCTCGCGCTGGTTGCCTATTCGATCTTCCTTGCCGCGATGAACTGGCAGGCGCTGACCGGCGATGTAACCGACCGGGTTCTGTCGGCCGAGAATATCGTGCTGATCCTGATCGCCTATCCCTTCATCAAGGCTTTGCATGAGCTGGGGCATGCCTTCGCCGTCAAACGTTGGGGCGGCGAGGTGCACGAGATCGGCGTGATGCTGCTCGTGTTCATGCCGGTGCCCTATGTCGACGCGTCGGAGAGCCTGGCATTCCGGGACAAATGGCAGCGCGCCCTGGTGGGTGCGGCAGGCATTATCGTCGAGGGGCTGTTAGCCTGTCTGGCGCTGATCGTCTGGCTGAACGCCGAGGCCGGACTGGTGCGCGCCTTCGCATTCAACGTGATGCTCATCGGCGGCGTCTCGACCTTGCTGTTCAACGGCAATCCACTGCTGCGCTTCGACGGCTATTACGTTCTGAGCGATATTCTCGAGATACCGAACCTTGGTCAGCGGGCGACCAAATATCTCGGCTATCTGGTGCAGCATTATCTGTTCGGCATCGAAAGCGCCGAAACGCCGGCGACCGCGCAGGGCGAAGAGTTCTGGCTGTTCAGCTACGGCGTCACGTCATTCTTCTACCGGATCGGCGTCATGGTGGCGATCCGGGAGAAGAATGACGTGACGCCGTAGCTGAACAGCCAGAACTCTTCGCCC
>NZ_RZPH01000561.1:0-3949 GCF_004022825.1 Mesorhizobium sp. M7A.F.Ca.CA.004.04.2.1 | reverse complement strand
GCATCAGCGCATCATTGACCACTTTCACCGGTTTGCCGAACGCGCCCGCAAAGTCGAATCCAGCCCAGCCCTTGCCGAGATTGGCGGGGTCGGCGAGCGGCCTGTTGTGATTGACCGGGCCGGGATAGCCCATCGAGACGACGTCGTAGGACAGGCCTTCGGCGAGCTTGTTGACCACGTCGATCATCTGCTGCGGCGTCAGGCCCGGCCCCGAATCGGCGCGGCGCTCCTCGCCGCCGGCGCTGGTGAGGATCTTGACGTGCGAGCCGCCGATGCCGATCGTGAGCACGATCTTTTCAGTGTCCGGCTTCTCGGTGCCCGATGCAGGTTGCTTCACCGCCTTGGCCATCGTGTGGTCCTCTCACTTCACCGGATCGATCCAGCCATTGGGCGGCCCGAACCCGGCCATGACGTCCGCCGGTCCCCATGTGAGCGGCTCGTAGAGATGCGGCGGCGTGGTGTCGCCAAGCACCGGGCCGACGATGCGCCAGGCCAGTTCGCTGGCGTCCTGGCGGGTGAACAACTGCCCGTTGCCGTTCATGGCGTCGCCGATCAAGCGCTCATAGGGCGGCATGTCGCCCTTTGAATCGTCGAGCGCCGTCAGTTCGACCTGCTCGCCGATCATGTCGTCGCCCGGCGCCTTGCGCTGTGCTCCGATGGCGATCACCACCTGTGGGTCGATGCGGAAGCGGACGTAGTTCTGGTCGGCGGGCTTGATCGGATCGAAGACATCGAGCGGCGGCCGCTTCAGCCGCACCACCACTTCGGTGACATGCACCGGCATGTTCTTGCCGGCGCGGATGAAGAACGGCACGTCCTGCCAGCGCCAGGTGTCGACGAAGAAACGCACCGCCGCGAAGGTCTCGACGGGCGAGTTCGGCGCCACGCCGGGCTCGGCGAGATAGCCGGTGAACTGGCCACGCACGACATCGTCTTTTGTCAGCGTCCTGATCGCGCGCAGCACCTGCACCTTCTCATCGATCAGGTCGTCGGCGGAACGGCCGACAGGCGGCTCCATGGCAAGCAGCAAAAGGATGTTGAGCAGATGGTTCTCGATGACGTCCCTGATGCAGCCGACATCGTCATAGAAGCGGCCACGTCCCTCGACGCCGAAATCCTCGGCCATGGTGATCTGCACGCTCTCGACGTAGTTGCGGTTCCAGATCGGCTCGAGCAGCGAATTGGCGAAGCGGAAATAGAGCAGGTTCTGGATCGCTTCCTTGCCCAGGTAATGGTCGATGCGGAAGATCGACTGTTCGTCGAACACCAGATGCAGGACCCGGTTCAGCCAGCGCGCCGATTGCAGATCGTGACCGAAGGGCTTTTCCACCATCAGCCGCGCGCCATGCGCCGTGCCTGATTGCTCCAGCCCCTGGACGACGGTCTCGAACATGGTCGGCGGCACCGCCATGTAATGCAGCGGCCGCTGCGCGGTGCCGAGGGCGTTTTTCAGTTTCTCGAACGTCGCTCCGTCACGGTAGTCGCCGCTGACGTAGCGCAGCAGCGAGGCGAATTTGGCGAACGCTTTCTCGTCGATCTTGCCGAGCGCATTGACGATGCCGTCACGCGCGCGCGCCTGCAATTGCTTGAGGTCCCAGGCATCGAAGGCGACGCCGATCACCGGTTCGGTGAGCGTGCCCTTGGCGACCATCTGGTAAAGGGCTGGAAATATCTTCTTGTGGGCGAGATCGCCGGTTGCCCCGAAGAGCACCAGCGTGTCGGACCGTTCCTGGCTCATGCGCGTGTCTCCCCCCGTGTCGTCACTTGCCGGCCTTCGGCTTCTCGACATGGCCGCCAAAGGCATAGCGCATGGCGGAGAGCAGCTTGTCGGCGAATTCGGATTCGCCCTGCGAGGAGAAGCGGTCGAACAGCGCCGAGGACAGCACCGGAGCCGGCACGCCGGTGTCGATCGCCGCCTTCAGCGTCCAGCGCCCTTCGCCGGAATCCGAAACGCGGCCGCCGAAATTCACCAGGCCCGGATCGCTTTTCAAGGCGCCGGCCGTCAAGTCGAGCAGCCAGGAGCCGATAACGCTGCCATGCCGCCAGACCTCGGCCACCTGCGGAAGGTCGATGTCGAACTGGTAGTATTGCGGGTTTTCCAGCGGACTGGTCTCGGCGTCCGCCGTCCGTTGCCGCTTGCCGGCATTGGCCGACTTCAGGATGTTCATGCCTTCGGCATAGGCGGCCATGACGCCATATTCGATGCCGTTGTGCACCATCTTGACGAAGTGGCCGGCACCGCTCGGTCCGCAATGCAGATAGCCAAAGGGCGCGGTGCCGGCATCCCCAGGCGGATTGGCGCCGACGTCGGCGCCCGGTGCCAGCGTGGCGAAGATCGAATCGAGGTGCTGCACCGCCACGTCGGGGCCGCCGATCATCAGGCAGTAGCCACGCTCCAGGCCCCAGACGCCGCCGCTGGTGCCGACATCGACAAGATGGATACCCTTGCCGGCCAGTTTCGCGGCCTGGTCGACGGCGTCGTGGTAGTAGGAATTGCCGCCGTCGATAACGATGTCGCCGGGCTCCATCAGGGCCGCCACCTGATCGATGATCCTGCCGGTGATCGCCGCCGGCAGCATCAGCCACACGCAGCGCGGCTTGGCCAGCTTGCCGACGAATTCTTCCAGCGAGGCCGCCCCTGACGCGCCGTCGGTCACCAGGGCGGCGACGCTGGCCGGGTTGATGTCGTAGACGACGCATTCGTGGCCGTCGCGCATCAGGCGCCGGACCATGTTGGCGCCCATCCGGCCCAGTCCCATCATTCCGATCTGCATGGTTTCGTCCCTGTTTTCTACGAGATTTGCGGGGTTATCGAGGGAAGGTCTACTGGCTGTGATCTACTGGCCATCTTGGTCGCCCGATATGACGGAGAAGTCGACATTCTCCCAATCGCCGGTCCCGGGCCAGAAAAAAGTGAAGAGCAGCGTGCTTCCCTCGGGGAGGCTTGCCGCGGGCAGATCGGCAAGATGGATGCCGAAGGCGTTCTCCACCGTCTGGCTGTCATGGGCGGTCGCCCAGTTGTCGGTGCTCCAGTGAACTGTAGCCGGGTCCAACAATTCGACGCGCAACGTCTTGCCCTCCGGCATGGTGCGGATCTTGTTGTTGAACCGCCAGGTCCTGAACGAGGATACGGTCTTGTCCTCGATATAGCGCTTGACGCCTTGCGGCGGCATGTCGAAGACCGCGCCGTCGCGCAGCGAGCGCAGCAGCTTGATATGCTCCGAATGCGCCCAGACCAGCGGCATGGCGCTGCCCGAGGGTCGGCCGTGCAGCAGTTCGCGTTCCGGCAGATCGGCGCCGTCCCAGACCTGCTCCGGCAACAGGCCGCCCGGTCCGGCCGAGCCTTCCAGCGCTGCCAGCAGGCTGGCTGCCTTTTCCCTGCGCCCAGCCGCCAGCTCATAGTGGGCGCGTTCGCCGGCCAGCAGCGGCCAGGGGCGACCCTGGCCGGTGCCATCGAAAGGCGCGCCGTCTTCGTGCTCGCCATAGCCGTCACCATTGTAGCGGTACCAGAGCGGCCCTTGCGGCAGATCGCAGCGCAATTGCGCGTCGATGACCTTGACCGTGTCTGTCATGCGCGGATCGTCAGCCGCCCGCAGACCGAAGCGGACAAGTGCCAGTGCATCCGGGCTGACGATTTCCTCGGGCGGCCGGTCGGTGTCGCCAGGCGGCCGGTTCTTGATCGGGACATAGCCGTCCTTCGGCGAACCGGCCTCGGCGCTGTCGGGTGGTGCTATGCGGACATAGTAGCCTTCGACGCCGACTTGACTGCAGATCGCCGTGCCGGTGACGTAGGTCCAGCGCTCGACCTGGTCGTTCCAGACGTCTGATGTCTCGCGCAGATACGTCGCGGCGTCTGTCTTGCCGCAGGCGTCGAGCAGGTCTGCCGCGGCAAGCAGTGCGGCGATTTCGACGGCGAGCGTGAACGGGCTGTAGCCGGCATCCTCTTCCC
>NZ_RZPH01000560.1:0-3957 GCF_004022825.1 Mesorhizobium sp. M7A.F.Ca.CA.004.04.2.1 | reverse complement strand
TTATCAAGCTGGGGCTGCTGGTCTTTCTGTTCACGCTTGCTGCCGTCAATCGCTGGAAACTCACCGCATCGGCCGAGGCGGGATCGACGGAAGTTCAACGCAGGCTGGTCCGCTCGATCGGCGTCGAGACGTTGATCGTGTTGGCGATTTTCGGCGTTGCCGCGGGCTGGCGCTTCACGCCGCCGCCACGAGCCCTGGCGATTGCGGCAGCGCAACCGGTGTCGGTCCATATCCACGCGCTGCAAGCGATGGCCGATCTCAGCATCACTCCCGGCCATGCCGGCCCGGTCGTTGCCTCGATGGTCATCATGAGCGGCGATTTCGGCCCGCTCGACGCCAAGGAGGTGACGCTTGTGCTGTCAAAACCCGATTCCGGCATCGAGCCGCTGAAGCGCGCTGCGAGCAAGCCCGGTGACGGCAGCTGGCGCGTCGACAACCTCGTCATCCCGGTGCCGGGCCGGTGGACGGTGCGCATCGACATACTGGTCTCGGACTTCGAGATGGTGAAGATCGAGGCGCCCGTCGATATCAGGCCGTAGCGTCGGCCTTATGGTCCTCACGAAATAGCACCCGCAAAAAGGAGCGACCCAGTCGGCAAATGACGACTGTCAAAATGGTCGCTTTCGTTCGACTTTGGCGGCCATCACTTCGGTTTCGATGCCAATCGCGGTCGTCTCGCCCTATCGAGGCGCATTGGCAAGGGCAAGCGAGGACAAATCGCATGAAGAAGGAGCAACGCCTCTCCACTGCGGGGAACGAGAATGCCGGGCGCAATAGGCGACAACCAAACTTCAGGGCGCTGGCTGCGCACAACGACCTTGGCGCTCTCATCGAAAAACTTGATCGTGATCCGACGGAGCCGATGCCTGTCGACATCATCAATCATCTCAGCCTGGGCCGATTTCCGGACGCCCGCAAGGTGGCTGAGCGGGTCTCTGCGCCGAAGGGCTATGTGCCGCGATTGGAATCGAGGCTCAACCTGCCTGTTGCGAAGGCCGTCGCGCGGCCTGAGGGCAAGCCGACGCGCACGGGCAGGCGAAACGAGGATCTGCTCAAGGCCTATGTTCCTCGCCATCTCGCTGTGCGAACGGTCCCACGGTTGCGACCGTTCTTTGCTGGACCGGACGGCGATATTGCCGTCAAGCGGTCGGGGCTTACGGCTATCGGCATGGATCTGGTGGCGTTTCCCTGGTCGGCGATAGGCCACATCCGCACCTTCTCCGAAGGCAAGGAGCTTCCAGGAGGCACCGCCTTCATGGTTGGGCCGAACCTGTTGATGACAGCCAGCCATGTCATGCCGTGGGACTACAGCGGCAACTGTCAAATCGAATTCACGCCGGCTATGTACCCGGGTCACTCCCCTCGCTTCGGCTCCACATGGGTCAGCGACTGGTATGGCGTCAGGCATGACGGCTTCTGGGATATGGCGTTCAAAGCGGATGCCAGCGACTATGCAATCTGCAGGACGATTGATCCGATTGGCAACGTCTGCGGCTGGCTGGGTACGCAGGCCTTCGACGACCACGATGAGTATTTCGACCATCTTTACATGAGCGCTGGCTATCCTGATTTCGCCGCCGGATACCCGGCTGTCGAGCTGGCTGCCTTCATAAGAGATGTCGACGGAGACAAGCATGCGCGCGAGCTTGAAACGACAAACTTCGCCGGCCACGGGTGGTCGGGAGGACCTCTGTTCGGCTTCATCCGCGACGACTGGCGCGTCGTGGGAGTTTGCCATGGCCAGGAAACCGAGTTCGTGGTTCCCTTCCCGCCTTGGAACCCTCCTTGGAACGTGAATCTGCTCTTTGCCGGAGGGGACGCAATGGTGGATTTGGTCTACCATGGCTATGCCAACTACAATTTCTGAACCCGCTTCTCCCTCGACGCCGGCACCTGAACTTCCCGGCGGCCGCGCCGATTGCCAATCTTCTCGGGCTCTGGTCTTCACGTTCGATCCGCGCAACACAATTCGGCGAGGCGGTTGACGCGGCCCGAAAGGCCCGTCAATCATCCCGTGAAGAATGGCATCCCGTGATGAATGGGCATCCGCGCAAATCGCGGGCTCGAACCAACAAGATCCGAAGCAGGGAAGAAACGATGGAAAATGCCGAAATCGGCCTGATCGGCCTTGGCACGATGGGCTCCAACCTGGCGCTCAACATCGCCGAGCACGGGCACCGCATCGCTGTCTTCAACCGCACCAGGGCGCGCACCGACGCTTTCATCGAGAACGCCGGCGCGCTCAGGGACATGGTCGTGCCCTGCTACAGCCTGGAAGAGCTTGCCGCCGCCATCCGGCCGCCGCGCCCGATCATCATCATGGTGCTGGCCGGCAAGCCGGTCGACGAACAGATCGCTGCGCTGCGCGGCGTGCTGTCGGCCAATGACATCGTCATCGATGCCGGCAACGCCAATTTCCGCGACACGATGCGGCGCTTCTCCGAGCTTTCCGGCTCGGACCTCACCTTCATCGGCATGGGCGTGTCCGGTGGCGAGGAGGGCGCGCGCCACGGGCCGTCGATCATGGTCGGCGGCACAGAGGACTCATGGAAGCGCGTCGAGAAGGTGCTGACGGCGATCTCCGCCAAGTTCAAGGACGAACCCTGCGCGGCATGGCTCGGCACCGACGGTGCCGGGCATTTCGTCAAGACCATCCACAACGGCATCGAATATGCCGACATGCAGATGATCGCCGAAATTTACGGCATCTTGCGCGACGGCCTGGGCATGGGCCCGAAAGAGATCGGCGCGGTGTTTGCCAACTGGAACAAGGGCCGGCTCAACTCCTACCTGATCGAGATCACCGCCAAGGTGCTGGCATCAGACGATCCGAAGACCGGCAAGCCGGTGGTCGACATCATCCTCGACCGCGCCGGCCAGAAGGGCACCGGCAAATGGTCGGTCATCGAGGCGCAGCAACTCGGCATTCCGGCGACGGCGATCGAGGCGGCGGTGGCGGCACGCGTTCTGTCATCGATCAAGGACGAGCGGCTGGCGGCGGAAAAGGCCTACGGCAACGTCGGCGTGACGAAGATTTCCGGTGACAAAGATGCCCTGCTGGAAGATCTGGAGTTGGCGCTGTTCGCCGGCAAGATCGCCGCCTACGCCCAAGGTTTTGCGGTGATGAGCGGCGCCTCCAAGGAATTCAACTGGAACCTGCCGATGCCGACCATCGCCAGGATCTGGCGCGCCGGCTGCATCATCCGCTCGCAGATGCTCGACACCATGGCGGAAGCCTTCAGCAAGGGCGGCGCCTCGACCAACCTCCTGATGGCCCCGGCCTTCATCGCGCTGATGCAGGAGGCGCATCCGTCGCTGCGCCGCATCGTGGCGAGGGCTTCGGAGGCCGGTTCGCCGGTGCCGGCGCTGTCTTCCGCACTTGCCTATTTCGACAGCTACCGCCAGGGCCGCGGCACCTCGAACCTGATCCAGGCGCAGCGCGACTTCTTCGGCGCGCACGGCTTCGAGCGCATCGACGACAAGGGCGCGTTCCATGGGCCGTGGGGAAGCGGTGCGGCTGGCTAGCCCAAGGGCCTAAACGGAAACCGGCGGGCTGAACGCCCGAACCTCGCTGGTGGCGACCAGGCGCTGCAACGAGCCGGGTGCGGCGCCGCCGATCCAGCCGAGCACGGAGCGGGCGAGATCGGAGCCGGCCAGGCGGAAGTTCTCGTTGACGACGAGCAATTCCGGCCGGAACAGATGCAACAGGTCCGACGACTGCTTGGACACGACATCGACGTCGCGGCCAAGCTTGAGGCCGGCATCCTCGATGCCGGCGACGATCGCCAGTGTCGCGGCGGCAGCGCTGCTGACGAAGCCGTCCGGCCTGTTCTCGCGGCGCATCACCTGCGCGGTCCTGGTCCTGATCTGCTCGATCGTGTGATCGATGGAAACGGTGTTGAACGGAATTTCGCTGGCTCCGACCTCGCTCAGCGCATCGGCAAAGCCGTTCAGCGT
>NZ_RZPH01000055.1:0-12455 GCF_004022825.1 Mesorhizobium sp. M7A.F.Ca.CA.004.04.2.1 | reverse complement strand
AGCCGGCCGCGCTCGATGTCGCCGGCATCGATGTCGTGCGGACCCGCACCATCGCCGTGTTGACGACCGGAGCGCTGGCTGGGCTCGGCGGCGCCTATCTCGCCAATGTCGGGGCTGGGCTGTTCATTCCGTTCATCACCAATGGCGCGGGCTTTCTCGGCATCGTGCTGGCCATGCTGGCGCGCGGTCGCCCGATCTGGGTGCTGTTCGGTGCGTTGCTGTTCGGTGTCTGCCTGTCGCTGACGACGGCCATGCAGGTGGCCGGGATCAACATACCGACCGACATCATCCAGATGCTGCCGTTCCTGGCGGTGATGATCATGCTGGTGCTGTTCGGCCGGCGCGCGAGCCTGCCGGCGGCGCTCGGCATTCCATACGAGCGCGGCGCGCGCTGAGGACAATTCATGCGCGGATGGGACCCGCGCCAATAAAGGAGGCAAGAATGTCGGATACCAAGGTCTACCTGCTCGATGGCGGCTCGCTCGTTCTCGACGGCTATCATGTGTTCTGGAATCGCGGCCCTGGCGGCGAAGTGCGCTTCCCGGTCTATTCGATCCTGATCGAGCATGCCGAGGGCCGGTTCCTCATCGACACCGGCTACGACTACGATCACGTGATGAAGGTGCTGCCGTTCGAAAAGCCGATCCAGGAAAAGCACCAGACCATCCCCGGCGCCCTGGCGCTGCTCGGCCTCGAACCGAAGGACATCGACGTCGTCGTCAATTCGCATTTCCACTTCGATCATTGCGGCGGCAACAAGTATTTTCCGCATGCCAAGAAGATCTGTCACCGGACCGAGGTGCCGCAGGCGTGCGATCCGCAGCCCTTCGAACATCTCGGCTATTCCGATCTGAGCTTTTCGGCGGAGGCTGCCGAAGCGCGTGGCGCGACCGGGCAATTGCTTGCGGGAACGACACGGGCGAACTCGACCTTTGAAGGCATCGATGGCGACGTCGAGCTTGCCAGGGGCGTCCGGCTGATCTCGACGCCCGGCCATTCGATCGGCCATTACAGCCTGCTGGTCGAGTTCCCCAAGCGCAAGCCGATCATGTTCACGATCGACGCGGCCTATACGCAGAAGAGCCTTGAAACGCTGTGCCAGGCGGCCTTCCACATCGACCCGGTGGCGGGCGTCAATTCGATGCGCAAGGTGAAGAAACTTGCCGAGGACCATGGCGCCGAGCTGATGTACTCGCACGACATGGACAACTTCAAGACCTACAGGACCGGCACGCAATTCTACGGCTGACCCCCGCCAATCCGGAGACCAAGACGATGCGTTATCTCGAACATGCCGATCCGGTCATCACCCTGACCGCGGGGCCGGTGAACGCCTATGCCGAAGTGCTGCGCGGCCTCGGGCGCACGGTGCTCTACGACTACGACCCGGCGTTCCAGCTTTTCTACGAAGGTGTGGTCGACAAGGCGCAAAAGGCGATGCGGCTGTCGAACAAGCCGGTCATCCTGCATGGCGAGCCGGTGCTTGGCCTGGAGGCCGCCGCGGCCTCGCTGATCACGCCGGACGATGTCGTGCTCAACCTTGCCTCAGGCGTTTACGGCAAGGGGTTCGGCTATTGGGCGAAGCGTTATTCGCCACATCTGCTCGAGATCGAGGTGCCCTATAACGAGGCGATCGATCCGCAGGAGGTCGAGGCAATGCTGAAGGCGCATCCGGAGATCACCGTCGTTTCCGTCTGCCACCACGACACGCCGTCCGGCACCATCAATCCGATCGACGCCATCGGTGCGCTGGTTTCAGCGCATGGCGGCTATCTCATCGTCGATGCCGTCTCGTCCTTTGGCGGCATGAAGACGCATCCCGGGGATTGCAAGGCCGATATCTATGTCACCGGCCCGAACAAATGCCTGGGCGCGCCTCCCGGCCTGACGATGATGGGTGTCAGCGAGCGGGCCTGGGCCAAGATGAAGGCCAATCCCCTGGCGCCGCGCGCGTCGATGCTGAGCATCGTCGACTGGGAGCATGCGTGGTCGCGGGACAAGCCGTTTCCATTTACGCCGTCGGTCTCGGAGATCAACGGGCTCGATGTCGCGCTCGACCTCTACCTCAATGAGGGACCGGAGGCGGTGTGGGCGCGCCATGCACTCACCGCCAAGGCCATGCGCGCTGGCGTTGCCGCGATGGGCCTGTCGATCTGGGCTGCCAGCGACAGCATCGCGTCGCCGACCACGACCGCTGTCCGCACGCCCGAAGGTTTCGACGAGAAGGCGCTTCGCCAGGCCGCGCGCGCCCGTTACGGCGTGGTGTTTTCGTCGGGGCGCGGCGAGACCTTGGGAAAGCTGACGCGCATCGGCCATATGGGACCGACCGCCCAGCCGATCTATGCGATCGCGGCGCTGACGGCACTGGGCGGCGCCATGAATGCGGCCGGCCAGAAACTGGCGATCGGCAGGGGCATCGACGCGGCGCTGGCCGTGATCGACGCCGACGCCTGAACAGACATCACCACGGATTGAGGGAGCATTTTCATGACTGAACGGCTTGCGGGAAAGACGGCCCTGGTTACAGGCGCCGCGCAGGGTATCGGCAAGGCGATCGCAGCGCGGCTTGCCGCCGACGGGGCAACCGTCATCGTCAGCGACATCAATGCCGAAGGCGCCGGGGCGGCGGCCGCGGCGATAGGCGGAAAGGCGAGGGCGATCGCCGCCGACATTTCCGATCCGGCATCCGTCAAGGCACTCTTCGGAGAAATCCAGGCCCTGACCGGGGGCATCGACATCCTGGTCAACAATGCCAGCATCGTGCCGTTCGTCGCCTGGGACGATGTCGATCTCGACCATTGGCGCAAGATCATCGACGTCAATTTGACCGGCACTTTTATCGTCAGCCGTGCCGGTACGGACCAGATGCGTGCGGCGGGGAAGGCCGGACGGGTAATCAGCATCGCATCCAACACCTTCTTTGCCGGCACGCCGAACATGGCTGCCTATGTCGCGGCCAAGGGTGGCGTCATCGGCTTCACCAGGGCGCTCGCCACCGAGCTTGGCAAATACAACATCACCGCCAATGCGGTGACGCCCGGCCTGATCGAGAGCGACGGCGTCAAGGCGAGCCCGCACAACGAGGCGTTCGGCTTCGTCGAGATGCTTCAGGCGATGAAAGGCAAAGGGCAGCCGGAACATATCGCGGACGTGGTCTCGTTCCTGGCCTCCGACGATGCGCGCTGGATCACCGGCCAGACGCTCAATGTCGACGCCGGGATGGTGCGCCACTAGCCAAAGCGCATCCCAAAAACTGTTACGCATTTCGGAACGACCTGCATCGGGGTTGCTGCAGCGGACGGGCGCGGCCATCAAAGGGAAATCATAGTGGACTTCGGATTCGACACGTCGGTTTTCGACGAGCTGACGATTGCAATGCTGGTCGCCGGCCTGGCCATGACCGGCGTGGCGTCCGGCGTGCTGGCTGGCCTGCTGGGAGTCGGTGGCGGTATCGTCATCGTCCCGGTGCTGTTCTGGGTGCTTAGCCTGTTCCAGTTTTCTCCTGATGTGATCAGCCATCTGGCGGTGGCGACGTCGCTTGCGGTCATTATCCCCACCTCGATCTCATCGATGCGGTCACACAACAGGCGCGGCAACGTTGATCGGCCTCTGCTCAATCTGTGGGGCCCGGCCATTTTCGTCGGTGCCCTCGTCGGTGGCATCATGTCGAAATTCATCCCGGGCGCCGGCTTGCGGCTGGTCTTCGGCGTCGTCGGCCTGCTGGTGGCCGTCAACATGGCGTTGCCGAAGCACCTCGTGATCTCCGATCACCTGCCGAAAAGCGGCTGGATCAACCGCGCGATCGCTGCTGTGATCGGCTTTGTCTCTTCGCTCATGGGGATTGGCGGCGGCACATTGTCGGTGCCGACGCTTTCCAGCTTCTCCTTTCCGGTGCACCGGGCCGTCGGCACATCGTCGGCGCTTGGCCTGCTTATCGCGCTTCCAGCGGTGGCCGGCTTCATCTGGTCGGGTCTCGCAATTGCAGGCAGGCCTCCGCTCAGCCTGGGTTACGTCAGCCTGCCGGCGGTTGCCATCATAGCGCCGGTGAGCTTTCTGTTTGCACCCTTGGGCGCCAAGCTCGCCCACGCGCTCAACCCGCGCTACCTGAAGCTTGCCTTTGCGTTCTTCCTGGCGATCACGGCCGGGCGAATGCTGCTTTCCTGAATCCGGTTCAGCGGCCTACTGCTATTTTTCCCGCATGGCCCGGCGGAAGTTCTGCGTGATCGGCTCGGCGAGATAAGAAAGCACGGTGCGAGCCCCCGTCCGGATCATCGTCTCGCTCGACATGCCGGGCAGCAGCTTGCGGCCCTCCAGCTTGCCGAGTTCGCTTTTGTCGATCACAACTGTCGCCGCGAAATAAGGTGCGCCGCTGCGTTCCTCAACCATGCGGTCAGCCGACACGATCTCCACGACGCCCTCGAGCGGCGGCAGGTTGTAGCGGGCGAAGGCCGGGAAGCTGACGCGCGCGAGCTGTCCGGGTGCGATCGTCTCGACATCCTCCGGCTTGACCATAGCCTCGACCACGAGTTGTTGTCCGAGCGGTACGATCGTCATCAATGTCTCACCGGGTTTCACGACACCGCCCGCGGTATGGACCTTCAAGTCCATGACGATGCCGTCAACCGGCGCGACAACGTTGGTACGGCTAAGCACGTCCCTGGCGGAACGCTCCTGCTGTCCGAGGTCAAACAGCTCCGCCTCGACCTTGCTCAACTCGTCGACGGCCTCGTTCAGGCGCACTGTGTTGAGGTTCAGGATCTGCATGTCGATCTCGGCCATGGCGCTTCCGGCACGGGCGATTGCCGCGACATTGGTGGCGCGCTCGCCCTCGATCTCCCGCTGCTGGCGTCTGAGCGACAAGTTCCGTTCGCGGGTGGTCAGCCCTTTCTTGAGCAGACCCTCAAGGTCTTTGCTTTCACCCTCGATTGCCTCGATCTGCTTGTCTTCCGTGACGATAAGCTGCTCCAGCCCCGTTATCTCTTCCTCGACCTGGTGACGGCGCTGGCCGAGAATTTCCTGCTCGTCCTTCAGATTGTGGTGCTTCGCTGTAAACACGTCACGCTGTGCTGCCACCGCGTCCTTCACGGCGATCGCGGGGTTTGCGAGCAACGCCGGATTGAACTCGATCTCGGTCTTGCCGTCACGCTCGGCCCTGAGACGCGCGGCCAGCGCCTCACGCGTTGCTATCCGGTTCTGGATCAGGTCGAGCTGCGCCTTTGCCTGCGTGTCGTCGAGCCCGACGAGGATCTTGCCCGCCTTGACGATATCCCCGTTGGCGGCGTTCAACTCCGCGATGATGCCGCCCTCGAGGTGCTGGATGAGCTTGCGGTCGCCGGCGACCTTGATCACGCCCGACGCCACCGCAGCGCTGTCCAGCGGCGCCAGGGCCGCCCATCCCCCGGCCACGCCGAAGAACAGGAACATGATCGCGAAGCCGGTGCACGTCACGCCGGTGAGACGGAGGGGTTGCGGCTCCAGGAGAGAGGGCGGCGCGAGGGGCAGCGGCACGACCTTCAATTCGGGGGGGCGGCTCATGCTTCCTTGACCTCTTTGATTTCCTTCACCACTTCAAGGGCTGGCAACTGGGCCGCCTTGGGCAGATGGGCCACCTTGCCGACACGGCTGGCGAGTTCGTTGAAGACATGGTCGCGCGGCCCGAAGAGATCTTGCTGACCCCTGTTGAGGACCAGTATCTTGTCTACCTTGTCCAAAATGCTGGCGCGGTGCGCGATAAGGATAACGGTCGTATTCGTCGCCTTGGCCACGCCGAGAGCGGCAATCAATGCCTCCTCGCCCTCCCTGTCGAGGTTGGAATTGGGTTCGTCGAGGATAAGCAGCGCGGGGTCGCCGTAGAGTGCCCGCGCCAGCCCGATGCGCTGGCGCTGCCCGCCCGACAGTATCGCACCCGCTTCGCCGATTTCGGTGCCGTACGCCTTCGGCAGTCCTTTGATCAGCTCGTGGACTCCCGCCAACTGCGCGGCCTCGACCACCTTGTTGAAGACCGCCGGGTTGAGCATCGCGAAGCGGCAAATGTTTTCGGACACGGTGCCGGCGAAGAGCTCGATGTCCTGCGGCAGATAGCCGACATGACGACCACGGTCTTCCGCCGCCCATTGGGCAACATCCGTTCCGTCCAGCAAGGCGCGCCCCGCGGACGGGCGCCAGGCGCCGGCGAGTATGCGCGCCAGGCTCGTCTTGCCAGCCCCGCTCGGACCGATCAACGCCATCGCTTCACCCGGCTCGAGGCGGAAGTTGATCCCCTTGAGGATGTGCTCGCCACCCTGCCGGGCAAGCACAAGGTTGTCGGCCTCAAACCTGCCTTTCGGACGGGGCAGTGGCAGGACCGGTGTGGCCTCCCGGTGCTGTCCGGCGACCGCGGTGAGGCGCCGGTAAGCGGCACGGGCTCCGACCGTCGCCTTCCAGGTGCCGATCGCTTGCTCGACCGGTGACAATGCGCGGCCCATCAGGATCGAGGCGGAGATCATGATACCGGGCGAGGCCTCGTTGCGAAGAACCAGATAGGCACCGAGGCCGAGTATGGCCATTTGCAGGGCCAGCCGGTGACAACGCGCGATGGCCGCGATGACCCCACCCCGGTTAGCGGCAAGGACTTGTCCTTTGTTCGCCTCGTCCTGCTGTGCCTTCCAGCCTTCCATCAGCGGCTTTAGCATACCCATCGCCTGGACGACCTCGGCGTTGCGGATCGTCGCCTCGGCCTGCACGTATGCCCGCGACTGTGCATTTGCAGCCTCGGTCAATGGTTTGCGTGTGACGTATTCGTTGAGCAACGCCAACGCAAAGAGGACAATCCCGCCGCACAGCGCCAACCAGCCCAGCCAGGGGTGCATGACGAATATGGCGGCGAAAAACAACGGTGCCCAAGGCGCGTCAAGAATCGGGAAGATGCTCGGGCTGGTGAAGAAATTCCGCACTTGATCCAGGTCGCGTAGCGGACGGGCGTTGGCATGACCGGGCGCCGAGGCGGCATATTCCACGGATGCGGTCAGGAGAACCGGTGCCAACCGCGCGTTCATCCACGATCCGACTTTAGCCAGAAGACGCCCGCGCACCACCTCCAGCCCCGCCATTGCCGCGAGTGCCCCTGCCGCCATAAGCGACAGCATCACCAGCGTCTCCAGGCTGTGGCTGGACAACACGCGGTGGTAGACCTGGAGCATATAGAGCGCCCCGGTCAGCATCAGCACGTTGATGCCGCCGCTGAACCAGACAAGCGGCCGGATGGCGCGTCTGGCCTCTTTCATCACCACCTGCAGGGCAGGCGGCTGTTGGTTGGTTCTCATCATCTGGATGACATCTCCGTGCAAGAGATCGCGGGAGGCGCACGGGGGCAGCATCGGCTGCCCCCGTTGGTCAAGTGTCAGGCGACATCAACAAGTATGTGCTGCATGTCTGTCACATCCCCGTCCGCGTCCGCCACCTGGAAGGCGAAGTCGAGGCTGGCTGACGGCGTCTCGGTCACGGTCGTGCTGAAGGCGATGTCCACGATCTTCAGCACGTCGTTGTCAGCGCCGTCGAAGCTCACCAGATCGTTGGTCGCAACGCTGCTGCCGCCGCCAGCTCCGGTCTCCCTGATCAGGTCGATGGCACTGCCGGTGATCCCGTTGCCCGACTGCATGATCTGGACACCCTGCAGCAGGTACTCTTCGCCGGCTGCGTTGTAGTCGTTCTGCTCGATGATCACGAGGCCGTCATTGTTGTCGAGCGTGAACTCCGAGCTGTACGGGGACGGGGCCTGACCCGTCTTGAAGATGTCGGCGTTCTGCACGTACATAGCCCGTGTGATCGAAGTGTCGTCCGCGGTGCCGAAAATGTTGTCGGCACCGTTGTCGGCCAGGTTGAGGATCAGCATCAGGTCCTCGCTGTTGCCGATGCCGTCGAACTCGATGGCCATGCTGCCGGCGAAAGCCGACGTCTGCGGTGTCTGCTGCACCTCGGTTGCGATACCGACATTGTTGTCGAAGAACCGCAACGTGAGCAATTCGCCTTTCTGGATCGTGTCACCGGCGACACCGTTGGTGTTCTGCGTCGCAGACACCCATGTTTCATTGTCGTTGCTCACCATGTCGTGAGCGCCGAAGGCGAATGAGGAGTCAAAGGGGTTGGATGCCCCCTCGCCGTTATTCGTCAATCCGAACGGGTTGGATCTGTTGATCGCGTTGCCGGTGAACTGCACGTAGAAGTCTTCGTCTACATTCTGCGTGGTCCCGTCATCCGCCTGCAATTGTTCCAACACGATCTGCGGGTGGCCCGTATTGCTCGTGGGCTGCTTGGACAAGAGTTCACTGGTGTGGATAAGGTCGAAGCTGAAGCCTTCGAGCGGATCGGTCAGGGTGATGGTGTAAGTGCCGGCACCCTTGTCGAAGAGGAGGGTGCCGCCCGCCGTGCCCGGCTGGACGAGATCCGCTGGGTCCTTGTCGTAGGTGAAGCTGAAGTCGAACGTCGCGAAATCGGAGTCCTCCGACGCGAGCGTGACGTCCGAGGTGATGAGATTGCCCCCGCCGCCGCCGGCGATCGAGCCGGTGAGTGCGATCTGGATGCCATTAAGCGGGTCGCCATCCTGGTCGACGAAGGCAGAGTGCGTGGCATCGTAGAACGCGTCCGGGCGAGCATCCGCGCCGATGTCGTACCCGAAGGCTCCGGTGGCGGACGCATTGGCCGCATTAGCCAGGGTTTCGTGGGTACCATCGCTACCACCACCGGAGGCATCACCGTCGAACGGCACCGTGATCGTCGGGCCGTCATCCTCGAAGGTGAAAGCAGTGCCGATGTTGGCTGTTGCCTCGGCGGTGTCGCCGTCACCATCGGTGGCGGTCGCGGTCAGAGTAACCAGATCGGCCGCGGCAAGTACCGCCGCCGAAGCGCCACTCTCCACGGGATCTGCCGGATCGTTATGGATAACCGAACGGTCCTGAGTCAGCGTTACCTCGCCGGTGTTCTCATCGACGCTGATCAGGAAGGCGACCGTAGCCGTGTCGTTCTCCAGATAGCCTTCGATTTCGCCGTTGCCATTGACGCGCAGCAGAATGTTATCGCCGCTGAGCGTGTCGTCGAGGCCGCTGTCGACGTCTGCGCTCTTGACGCCGAGCTCATAGGTGACGGCGCCGCCGTCGGCGCCGAGGTCGGTGCTGAAGGCGGAAGTAAAGCTTGCCGATGTGGTATCGGAAAGATCGCTGTCGTCGGTGGTCAGCGTCGGAATAGTGCCGTCCGCCGTCACCGTCGGGCCGTCATCCTCGAAATGGAAGGCGTCGCCGATATTGGCGGTTGCAGCGTCGGTGTCGCTGTCACCATCGGTGGCGGTCGCCGTCAACGTCACCAGGTCGGCCGCAGCGAGTGTCGCCGCCGATACGCCGCTCTCCACCGGATCGGCTGCATCGTTGTGGACGACCGAGCTATTCTGGGTCAGCGTCACCTCGCCGGTGTTCTCGTCGACGCTGATCAGGAAGGCGACCGTGCCTGTGGCGTTCGCCAGATAGCCTTCGACCTCGCCGCTGGCGTTGAGGCGCAGCAGGATGTTGTCGCCGCTGAGCGTGTCGTCGAGGCCGCTGTCGACACCGGGGCTCTTGACGTCGAGCGCATAGGTGACGCCGTCGAGGCCATCGGCGCCGGCGTCGACGCTGAAGACCGGCGCGAAGCTTGCCGACGCTGTATCGGGAATGTCGGTATCGTCGGTAATCAGCGGCGAAACAGTGCCGTCCGCTGTCACCGCCGGCCCGTCATCGTCGAAGTTGATGAAGGAGCCGACCTCTTCGCTGTGGGCGTTGGTGTTCGTCGTCGAGAAATGGAACTCGGAGATATCGAGCCCTTCGTTTGAATCGACCGATGATACCTGCAGCCGATCCATTGGGCTGCTGGTGATGACATCGACGGTGGTGACGTTGTCGAGTCCGGTGATGGTGACTATGCCCGTGCCGAGCCCACTGACGGTGACGTTGCCGCTCCCAGTGGCATAGGTGCCATTGGCGATGATGGTGGACGCAAACCCTGATTCACCCGTCAACGTGAGGCTGGTGATGTTCACGAGGTTGGTCGCGGTGCCGTCAAAGAAATCCGTGCCTTGATCGTTGCCCGTATTGTTGAAGGCAGCGATACTGACGTCCACCCGATCAGTGGGAGTAGAAGGCGTGATCTGGTTGATTGTGAATCCGGCCCGCGTGACGGTCTCGAGATGGCTATCGTACTGGATTTCCGAGGCATCACCCGCGGCCAGATCACCGCCGGTCACAAAATCGACCTGGAGCGTTTCGCCCGGATTAATGCTCTGGTTGTTGACGCCGAAGCCCTTTTCACTCACGTTGGCGGTGCCACCGTTCAAGCCTATCACCAGAAGCTGCTTGGAAGCGTCATCGGGCGAATTGATCAAGTAAAAATCATTGTTGCCGGGCGCGGCGTCCTCGCCCAAAAAACTGACCACGGAGGTTCCCGCAACGGAGGCGAACACTGCGTCTTCCAGATTGATGCGGTCGTCCGGGTTGGTCTCGTCCGGATGGAACAACGGCACGTACTGGACCGTATACAAATCCGCATTGGTGTTGCTGGTGTTGATCAGGGCGAACGAGAAGGCGAGCGGTCCGGTCTCGGCGGGCTCAGTGCCCGCGTCAGAGGTGCCAATGACGCCGATCACGACGTTTGGATGCGTTAGGTCCTGGAACAGCCAGACATAATTGCCATCGACCGTCTGAATGCCGCTGTTCACGCCGACGGTGGTGGAAAACGGGGTTCCAGCGAGGTTCTGTGAGAGAACGACCGAGGTGATGGTTTCTCCCGCGCTCGCCGAGGCCTCCACGAAGTTGGCCTGGAAGGCGACCTCAGGCGAGGTCAACCCATCCGGATCGTCGAGACTTAGGAGATATTGCACCGTGGGGTTGGTGTCGTATGGCGGAATGGCCGGATTGATATCATCGTCCGTAAAACCGATTGTCTCGTCGATGATGATGTCTTGAGCTACGATATCGAGTGCCATGGAGATTCTCCTTGGTTCAAAATGCTTTCTGGAAAGGGATGCAGCCCCCAATGCCGGAAATGCACCTACCCCGGTGCAGCCGGTCGCATACTGAAATGCGCCCCTCCAATTTCATTGTGCCGCCGGCGCAGAGGGCGCGTCCATTCCCGCTTCGATAGTATTGCGGTCAATGTCCGCACCTGATCGAACGATATATATCCATCGGTAGATCAGGCTGGCGGGTGCTGGGGGAGGCCGCGCCGGCACAAGGCAGATGCCGTCAGACGGCTTTCCGGCCGTTGCCGTGCGTACAATGTCGGCGCGAGGAGAGAGGGACGGTCAGAGCAGGCCGGTTCGGCCCGTTCGTGGACGCTCGGTGGCTTTGCCGTGCGTCATCCAGGCCAGTTCCGCCCGGCCGCCGAGGTGCAGCTTCTCGTAGACGTGATGCAGGTGCATCTTCACCGTACCTTCGGATAAATGCAGCCGCTGCGCGATGGTCTTGTTGCGCAGCCCGCGCGAGACGAGATCGGCGATCTCGGTCTCCCGCCCGGTCAGCCGGGACATGGGCTGCGGCTGCGAGCCCGGCATCAGCAGCTGCTGGACGATCTTGTTGTCGATCCACTTCTTGCCCGCCGCCACCGCATTCACGCATTCGACGAGAAAGCGGTGGCTGATGCCGTCCAGAAACAGGCCGTCGACGTCGAGCGTCTGTATTTCCTTGATATCGAGCCTGCCGGTTGGCTGCACGATGAAGATGATGCCGAGAGCGCTGTTGCCAGCCTTCAGCCGTGAGGAAAGACCTGATGTCTGCTGGTCCTCGAGATCCACGCCCACGATGACGATATCAGGTTGATGGCGCTCCACATGAGCGAGAACGTCCACAGGGCGGCGGCACTGGGCGACAACATCGTGTCCAGCCTTCTGCAAAACCCATTCCAGACCGGCGAGATATACCCCTCGCGGGTCCGCCACGACCAACGTCGACATGCGAACACCGTCCGTAAAAAACGCAACGAACTTGGTTAAGTACCCGTAAAATCAGGAAACCAGAGCCTAGGCCTATTGTCAAGTAATAGCTAATATACATGTTGCTATAATAACGCCCCGAGACTGCCGCTCGGAACGGCGCCGTGAAAGGCCAACCTATGATATGCCTGTCACGTCAAGGTTCTAACGTCCCTTGCCGCGCGGCCCAGTCGTACGGGTATAGGCAGTAAAAATAGCCGGTGCGTTCGGTTGCGATGTATTTCAGATGCGTGCCATTGGGCAGCCAGACGATGTCGCCAGGGCGGCATTCGTGGCGGCCGTCATCCAGTTCGATCGTCAGCGTGCCTTCATGGATGAACAGGACCTCGTCATAGGTCACGGTCCAGTCGATCGAGGCGTTCTCCAGATACTCGATGCCACCGCCCATGGTCCGGCTGATCTCGGCATTGATCACGCGCGCGATCGACGACGTTCCGGTCGGCGTGACTGATGGCTTCAGAGTCAACTC
>NZ_RZPH01000559.1:0-3962 GCF_004022825.1 Mesorhizobium sp. M7A.F.Ca.CA.004.04.2.1 | reverse complement strand
CTGGGTAATTGCGCTGACGCTGGTCTATATCGCCTGGAAGATCATCTGAGTGCAGGCAATGACAGCAATGCTGTCATTGCAGTCGGAAATCGAGATCGCTATATTCTACGTAGGAGTGTGCATATGGCGAGGATTACCGTCCGCAATCTGGAAGACCATGTCATGCGGCGGCTACGCGAGCGCGGCGCCGCGCGGGGCGTTTCCATGGAGCAGGAAGCGCGGGACGTGCTCGCCGCATCCGTTGGGCTGCCGACCACAAAAGGGTTCGACCGAACGGGTTTGGCATCTGGGGAAAAACCCAAGGATCAATCAATCGCAAGAATGCAGGAATAGCCATGGGCACCCTGACGATCCGCAATCTCGACGAGGATTTGAAGCAAAGGCTGCGCGAGCAGGCCGCCAGACATGGCGTGTCAATGGAGCAGGAGGCAAGAACCCTGTTGTTGAAGGATGTAGCGGCAGTCAACAAGCACGACGACGATGTCGTCACGGCAGAGGAAATCCTCGAATTCGGTCGACGATTGCGAAAAGTGGACTTCGATCAGAAAAAACTAACGGATGAGCTCTGGTCCTTCATCGAGGAGGACTGACTGTGGTGATCGACACCTCCGCGATTTTGGCCATCCTCAAGCAGGAGCCTGATGCACCGGTGATAGCCCAGCGCCTCGCCGGAAATCAGCTGATGTTTATGAGCGCCGCGACCCTGATGGAATGTGGCACGGTCGTCGTCGGACGTTATGGGGCGGCCGGCACAGCTGAGTTGAGAGGCCTTCTAGAAAGACTGAAAGTCACGATCGTCGCTCTCACTGCCGAACATGCACAGGCCGGCATTGAAGCCTATGCCCTCTATGGCCGCGGCACTGGCCATCCCGCCAAACTCAACATGGGCGACTGTTTTTCCTACGCCCTCGCCAGGACGCGAAACCTGCCGCTGCTTTTCAAGGGCAATGATTTCATCCATACCGATATCGAACCGGCGCTGAAGCCGGCATGACACTCGATAAGAACTGGTCTTGGGCATGAGCCTCTCCGGCAAGCGCATCCTGCTCATCATCGGCGGCGGCATCGCCGCCTACAAGGCGCTCGATCTCATCCGCCGGCTGCGCGAGCGCGGAGCCGGCGTTCGGGTGGTCATGACATCGGCCGCGCAGGAGTTCATCACCACGCTGTCGGCCGGCGCGCTCTCCGCCGACCATGTCTTTACCGAACTGTTCGACCGCCAGGACGAGCACGATGTCGGCCACATCAGGCTGTCGCGCGAGGCCGACCTGCTGGTGGTGGCGCCAGCCACCGCCGACCTGATGGCCAAGCTCGCCAATGGCCACGCCAACGATCTGGCCTCCACGGTGCTCATCGCCACCGACAAGCCGGTGCTGATGGCGCCAGCCATGAACCCGAGGATGTGGGCGCATCCGGCCACCCGCCGCAACCGCGCGACGCTGCAGAAAGACGGTGTCATCTTCGTCGGTCCGGTCAGGGGCGAGATGGCCGAAAGCAATGAAGCGGGCGAAGGCCGCATGGCCGAGCCGCTGGAGATCGTCGCCGCGATCGACGCACTGCTCGACGTCGGCCCGAAGCCGCTGTCGGGGCGCAGGATCATCGTCACCTCCGGCCCCACGCATGAGCCGATCGACCCGGTGCGCTACATCGCCAACCGTTCGTCCGGCAAGCAGGGCCATGCCATAGCGGCAGCACTGGCCAGGCTCGGCGCCGATGTGCACCTCGTCTCCGGTCCTGTCGGCATTGCCGATCCGGCTGGCGTGAAGACCATCCATGTCGAACGTGCGCAAGAGATGCGCGACGCGGTGGAACAGCTCCTGCCTGCCGACGCGGCGGTGTTCGTCGCCGCCGTTGCCGACTGGCGAACCGAAAATTCAGCCGGTGAGAAGATCAAAAAGGTGGCCGGCGAAGGGCCGCCGGTGCTGCGCATGGTCGAAAATCCCGACATTCTCGCCGGCGTCGGCCATCACAGCCAGCGACCCGGCCTGATTATCGGCTTCGCCGCCGAGACGCAGGATCTCCTGCGCAACGCCGAGGCCAAACTCAAGAAAAAAGGCGCCGATCTCATCGTCGCCAACGACGTGTCGCAGGGAAGCGGCGTCGGTTCTTCTGGCGTGATGGGCGGCGATCGCAACCGGGTGCGGATCGTGTCAAAGGCTGGCGTCGAGGAATGGCCGGAGATGAGCAAGGACGATGTGGCGGCGCGGCTCGCCGCCTTGATCGCCGAAAGGCTTAAAACCATCATCGTTTGAACCGACGCAGAGACGTTCTGAGGCAGTGACGCACTGCCCTGCCGCGAGACGACATTCAGGCAGCGCTTTAAGTCCTGCGGCTCTACCTCAATTGGTCAAAAGCTGCGCGGTCCGGGCAAGCGCGCCGGCGAAGCCGTTGAGCGGAATGGAAAAGTTCACCGCTTGTCCGGTATCTGCCGCGAAAGCGTCGATCTTCAGTGTGGTGCCTGATTTCAGCAGCGGCGTGACAGTCGCATCGAACACCACCGGCACCAGACAGCCGACGACCTGGCAGGTGTTGAACGCCAGGCTGCCGTCCAGCTTCTGATCGTCGATGGTCAGGCTGACCCCCTTGGCCAGCGCCAGGCCGAACGGCAACGCAAGCGTGCCCATGGCATCCTCGCCGGTCTTGCTCGACAGCTCGATCGCCAGCAGCCGCTGATTGCTTTGCTTGTTGAATTGCTGATGCGACAGGCTGCAGGTCTTGGCCGTGCCCGATATCTGGCAATTGACCGTCCAGTCGCCGTGGGTTTCAGACAGTGCCGACGCGCCGCCGGGCAACTGCGGCACATCCGCGGCAGCGGGTGCCGCGACCGCCTTGTCGCTCTTGGTTTGCGCCGCCACGGCCGCCACGCCGACGGTGCAGGCAACACCCAGCATCGCCACGAAATACGCGTACTTCCTCATCAAGATCCCTCCCGCCCGGCTCCGCCTCGGGCCAGCTAGAAACTGACCTTGAGAGACGCGCTGATCGCGTTCTGTTTAACCGTTTCGCCGAAGGCGCCATTATATCTGACGGACATGCCGACGCCATTGACGCCGTTCAGCTCAAGGCCGGCGCCGACCCGATAGAGCGGCGAATCGACGGCCTCCGTCAAGTGCAATGCGGGGTTGCCAGGCAGATTCTCCGCCGCCGCGAAGCGACCTTCGATTTCCCACTCCTTGTCGGAAAACTCCACGCCAGCCTTGCCGTAGACGCGAAGGCTGGCAATGTCGCTGAGTGCAATGTCGGTACCGATCTCGAAAGCCGGCGTCGCCGAATAATACATGTTGGCGCTGCCGTCGAAGTTGAAGGCGGCAACCGAGCCCACTTCCTTGCCGGAAACACGCAGCCAGCGCGCGTCGAACTGCAGGGTCGGCTGCAGGTAGAAAGCACCCATCTCCTGCGTTATGCCGAGCCGCGCCGAACCGCCGAACTGGGCGGTTTTCTGCGTGTAGGTGACACTGTTGCCGATGCCAGGCAGCAATGCCTCCGGCAGATAATCGCCGATCAGCGTTTCGCCCGGAATGAAGGCCACCTGATCGAGATGCGTATCGCGCTCGCCCTTGAAGGAGCCGGTGCCGCCGCCGACTGCGAAGTCGATGAAGTAGTTCTTGTCGGCATATTTCGCCAGCGCATACGCCTGCCAGGATTCGCCTGTCGTGGCCGACAGCAATTCGCCGTTGAAATCGATCTTCGAGTCGAATTCGGTCCGGCCTATCGTTGCGCCGAGCGACCAGTGCTGGCTGACCTCGCCAATGCCGCCAAGCGACATCGTCTTCATGACGTCGTCTCGGCTGGTGGTGCCGGCCTCAGCGTCGCGGCTGTACTCGGCTTGCGGACTGATCGACGCCCAGACACAGCGTCCGTCGGGATCCTTGTAGGCGCGAACGCCGGTGCATTCGCGCGCCGCCTCCAGCATGATGTCCGTGGAGCGGTTGATCATCTCGAATGTGTGCACGGCATAGTGC
>NZ_RZPH01000558.1:0-3970 GCF_004022825.1 Mesorhizobium sp. M7A.F.Ca.CA.004.04.2.1 | reverse complement strand
AGTCGGTCCCTTCGCAAGCGGTAAGACGACACTTCTCGAAGCCATATTGGCCCGTACGGGCTCAATTCCCCGACAAAATCCCGTTTCATCAGGTAACACCGTTTCAGATCATTCGCCCGAGGCGCGCGCCCACGCCATGAGCGTCGAGGCGACGGTCGCCACGACCGAATTCATGGGCGAGCAGATCACCTTCGTCGACTGTCCCGGTTCCATCGAATTCTCTTTCGAGGCCGAACCGGTGCTGGCCGCCTGCGACCTCGCGGTCGTCGTAGCCGAGGCCGATGAAAAGAAGATCCCTGCCCTGCAACTGATCATGCGCAAGCTCGACGATCTCGGAGTGCCGCGCATTCTGTTCCTCAACAAGGTCGACAAGGCAATCACCGGCGTGCGCGACACGCTGAAGATGCTGCAGCCGGCCAGTGCCGTGCCGTTGCTGCTGCGCCAGATTCCGCTGCGCAAGGACGGTGTCGTCATTGGTTCGATCGACCTGGCGCTGGAGCGCGCCTACATCTATCGCGAATATGCCGAAAGCGAGGTGGCGCAGATTCCCGGCGACGACAAGGCGCGCGAGCTCGAAGCGCGTTTCTCGATGCTGGAGACGCTGGCCGACCATGATGACCAGTTGATGGAACAACTGCTCGAGGAGATCGAGCCGCCCAAGGATGCGATCTTCGACGACCTCGCCGCCGACCTGCGTGACGGTGCGGTGATCCCGGTGCTGATCGGCACCGCCGAGAAAGGCAACGGCGTGCTGCGCCTCCTGAAGGCGATCCGCCACGACGCGCCCGACATCGAGGCGACCCGCAAACGGCTCGGTGCACCCGACGGCGCGGCTACCCTGGTCCAGGTGATGAAAACCATCCACACCTCGCATGGCGGCAAGCTGTCGGTGTCGCGCATCCTCTCCGGTCAGGTCGTCGACGGTTCCGAACTCTGGCTGCCCGGCGGCGACACGGCCAAGGTTTCCGGCATCTACCGGATGCTCGGCAAGGACCAGTCCAAGCTCTCCATCGCCAAGGTCGGCGACACGGTGGCACTGGGCAAGCTGGACGAGGTCAAGACCGGCCAGACGCTGAGCTCGGCCAAGGGCGGCATCAAGCCGCTCGTCCAGTTCGAGCCGCCGCAGCCGGTCTTCGCCTTCGCGCTCCGCCCCAAGGAGCGCAAGGACGAAGTGAAGATGTCGGCCGCCATCCAGCGGCTGGCCGAGGAGGACCCCTCGCTCAGCCTGCGCCACAATCAGGACTCGGCCGAAACCGTGCTGTCGGGCCATGGCGAGATGCATCTGCGCGTGGTGCGCGAGCGGCTGGAAGGCAAGAACCAGATACCGGTCGAAGGTCATCCGCCGGCGGTGCCCTATCGCGAGACGATCCGCAAATCGGCGCAGCAGCGCGGCCGTCACAAGAAACAGTCCGGCGGCCATGGCCAGTTCGGCGACGTGGTGATCGAGATCAAGCCGCTGCCGCGCGGTTCCGGCTTCCAGTTCACCGACACCATCACCGGCGGCGTCGTGCCCAAGACCTACATCCAGTCGGTCGAGACCGGGGTCCGCGACTATCTGAAATCCGGGCCGCTGGGCTTTCCGGTCGTGGATGTCGCAGTCAACCTGTCGGACGGCTCCTATCATGCGGTCGATTCCTCCGACATGGCCTTCCAGATGGCGGCCAGGCTGGCGATGAAGGAAGGCATGGCCGCGTGCTTGCCGGTGCTCCTGGAGCCCGTGATGAAGGTCGAGATCGTCACCCCCTCCGACGCCACCTCGAAGATCATCGCTCTCATCCCGCAGCGGCGCGGCCAGATCCTCGGCTACGACGCGCGACCCGACTGGCCGGGATGGGATGTCGTCGAGGCAACCATGCCGCAAGCCGAGATCGGCGACCTGATCATCGAGTTGCGCTCGGCGACCGCGGGCGTTGCCAGCTATCGTGCCGTCTTCGACCACATGGCCGAACTCACCGGCCGTCTGGCTGACGACGCCATGAACACCAACGGCAAGGCTGCCTGATGGCGTGGCGTTCCTCTCGAACCTGATTCGGGGGAACAAAAGAAAACGACGTCCGGCGGGGACCGGACGTCGTTTTGTTCGCGGACCGTTTCCTTGGGAGGTAAAACGTCAGGTCCGCCGCATTTGGTACCGCCGAGTTCGGCGGAAAAACGGTTCGGACGCGGTAGCCGCCTGAGCCCGGGCCGTACGAGTGATGCCCCCATCTCCCGTCCGAACCACACCGCGTCCTATGATCTACATAGCAGGTCGCGGGCGTCCGGGATATGTTACCAGAGGTTACATGTCACCGTTACGTGGCAATTGTGATGGAATTTTTGGCCGGCCCAGCAGGGTACAGGCAACAAAAAAGCCGGATCAATGAAGATCCGGCTGAGTTTGATTGGAGTGCCTGTTAAGGCTAACCTCCAGAGGGGAACACTCGAGGGCGCTAATGGGAGGAGAACGCGCCCAGGAGATGATCTATATATGTGCTCATCATGCCCAAGAAACAAGCATCTATTTTGCAACACACACATGCAAAAAGACGCAGGCTGTGGTCTAACCCATTCCAGAAGCCAATAGGACCAGCAAAATCGTCGAAATGGAGCGCTGAATCGGGCAATTGCAACTACAGAATCGCTAATCTCGGCTGGCTTTCGGCTCGAAATGCCAAAACTGGGCAATGATGTGGAAGCGGGCAGCAGGCGTGCATTTCTAAGGCAATCGCGGAGCAAGCAGCCAATGCGGAGGTTTTCGGCGATCGCCGGCAGTGCGGCCTTCTTCATCGCGGCGCCGTGCGTGGTTGCCGGGCTGGTGCCCTGGCTGTTGACCGATCGCTGGGGCTTGCCCTGGTCGAGCCTGCCGGGCTTTGCCCCTGTTGGCGGGCTTCTGATCGTTGCCGCGGGCGCGGCACTCCTGCATGCCTTCGGCCGTTTTGCGCTTGAGGGCCTGGGCACACCCGCACCGGTCGCCCCGACCGAGAGGCTGGTGATAGGCGGCATCTACCGCCATGTCCGCAACCCGATGTATGTCGCCGTGCTGTCGATCATCCTCGGCCAGGCGCTGCTGTTCTCGAGCTGGGCGCTGGTCGCCTATGCCGCCGTCAGCGCTGTCTCCATGGGCGCCTTCGTCAGGCTCTATGAAGAGCCGACGCTTAGCCGCCGTTATGGCGCCGAATACGAGACCTACCGCCGCAACGTGCCCGGCTGGCTGCCTCGGCTGATGCCCTGGCGGGGATAATCCCGTAGGGCGTGAAAACGAAAATCAGAAGGACCAGCTTCGGGCCTTGGCGATGATGAAGTCCCGGAACACATGCAGCTTGGCCTGGTTCTTCATCGCGTCGGGATAGGCGAAATAGGTGTCGAAAGACGGCACCTCGGTCTCCGGCAGCAGCTGCACCAGATCGGAGTCCTTGCTGATCACATAGTCGGGCAGCATGGCGATGCCGGCACCGCCCTGCACCGCCCGCTTGATCGACAATATGTCGTTGATCTGCAGCGTCGGCACCCTTTGTCCGCCTTCGAAATCACCGACCGTTTCCAGCCAGTTCAGCTCCGACAGATGCGACGGCACCGGCACGCCGAAGGTGACGATGCGATGGGCCTTCAGCTCGGCGACGGAAGACGGCTTGCCGTGCTTGGCGACATAGGATGGGGCCGCGTAGAGGTGGAAATGCACGGTGAACAGGCGGCGCTGGATCAGGTCCGGCTGCTGCGGCTGGCGCAGCCGGATGGCGCAATCGGCCTGGCGCATGGTGAGATCCAGCTCCTCGTTGGCGAGGATCAACTGCAGGCTGATTTCGGGATAGAGTTCGATGAATTCCTGCACCCGCTCGGTCAGCCAGCCGGCGCCCAGCCCCACCGTCGTCGTCACCCGCAGCACGCCCGACGGGCGATCCTTGGTCTCGGTCAGCCGGGACTTGATGGTCTCCAGCTTCATCAGCACGTCATGCGCCGTGCGAAACAGCATCTCACCTTGCTCGGTCAGCAC
>NZ_RZPH01000557.1:0-3970 GCF_004022825.1 Mesorhizobium sp. M7A.F.Ca.CA.004.04.2.1 | reverse complement strand
ATACGATGCCGCCGGTGGTGAACACATAGGTGTAACGGCTGCGCACGGCATTCACCGCGGCGATGATCTCGTCTTCCTCGTCAGGGACGACACGCACTTCCTTCAGGTCGATGCCGATCGCCGTCATGATGTCGGCGAGATGGCCGATGTTCTTGTCCTTGGTTCGGCCGGACAGAATCTCATCGCCAATGACGAGCATGGCGGCGGTCACGATTTCAGGCATGGAAGGCTCCGGCAAGGCGTGTGGCCTGGGAAGGCGAGTGATCTGAGATAGCGCGGCGCGACGGTAGCCGCAATGTCATCTTCGCGCCGCCAAGGCGAGCCGATGACGTCAAGGATCTAGGTTCGAACCGTTCGAGGGAATAGGGCACATGCAGCAATTCGTCGTCCCGGAGCGAACCGCCGCGTTCATCGAGCGCATCGCCGGCCGGGCTTTGCTGGTCAGGGGCCTCACCTGAGCCTCACGACAATTTCAAGGAACCATTCGGCTGACTACCGGGTTTTATGAGTGTCGCACCAAGGCGGCTAAGATACGGAGTGATTCAATGGTTACAAAAATTCTCGCAGCATCTGTTCTGACGATCGGTCTCGCAACATCGGCGATGGCGCAGTCACTGGACGACAGGTATTCCAACAATCGCGACTGGTGGCTATTCGGCAACAACGATCAGACAACTGTCGATCCCTATACCACGGGAAGCATCAGTGACGGCTCCGGGTTGAACACCCAAGGCAATACCGGCGCGATAGGCCCATGTGCCCACAACACGCCAGGCCCGGACGCTAACGCTGGGCAAAACGTCAACGATCAGTATTGCGGCAAATAGCCAGAACGCGATTTCCGAAAAGCGGATACCGATTTTCTGGAAAGCCATGTTCAAGGGCTAGTCCGCAAGGCCAATCGCTGGCCGCTGGCGCGTCCTCTCTCGGACGGCGCTGCGGTCGGCGCCTGCCGGACCGCTCAACATCAACGGCGAAAGCGAATTAATCTGACACTTCTGTCTGCGGCCGGTCGCGGCCGTCGGCCAGTTCTTCGTGCCATTTGCCTTCGGCGTCCTCATACTGGATGCCGTCGGTCGCTCCGGCGACCTGCTGCTCGGCCGAGGCGATTTCGGCCGCACGCAATGCGTCCTGATGCGTGGGGAACGTCTCGGAAAAGGTCGCTCCGACCTTGTAGGCCCAGCCGCCGTCATGTTCGACGATCTTGTAAGTCAGCTTCGCCATGGAAAACCTCCGGTTGAAAGGTCCGTCTGCTCAATGCAGCCGGTCGTCGGGCAGTCTGTCGTCGGGCACCAGCACCTCCGATTCCTTGGCGGCTTCAATCAGCGCCCGGCGCGCATCCGCTGTCGAACGATAACCTTCCAGCACTTTGAGGCAAGTGTCGAGGGCATCACGATGGCGCGGGCCGCGATTGAGCGGCCACACCGTCATCAGGCATTCCGCGGCCTCCTGGGCGCTGCGGATGTGGCGATATTTGCCGACGTGGCCAAGTTCGACGACGACCGGCACTTCAAAAGGTTTGTTGTCCATCATGGCCGCAACGCAAAGCAGCCAATTTGGTTGCAACCATGGCCGTCAGCCTGCGCCCAAACGTCTCAGAGGCTGTTTGAAGGCTCTACACCTGCGGTCTGCGCCGCAACCGGCAAGAATGCCCCTGAACAGGTTTCCTCCCAAGCCCAGCCACGCCCACTCCACGCCAACAGCTTGCGGACGGAATAGCAGCGGAGCACCGTCAGGCCGTCTGGAGGCAGGAGGGCGCGCGTGTCGGGAGCGCGGACCGTTCAGCCCGTCGCCTTCATCCAATGCTGCATCGTGGTCACCGAACGGGCAAGCTGCGGCGCCGGGTGGATCGTTTCGCTGAATGTGGCCGCCGCACGCCATCCCCAGCGCGGATCAGCCAGGAAGGCCCGCGCCAGCGCCACCATGTCGGCGCGGCCCTCGGTGAGGATCGCTTCGGCCTGCTTGGGGTCGTCGATCAGGCCGACGGCACGGGTCGGAATATCAGCACCCTTGCGCACCGCTTCCGCCAGATGCACCTGATAGCCGGGGCCGGTGGGCAATTTCTGCAACGGCGAATTGCCGCCGCTCGAGCAGCAGAGATAGGCAACGCCCTCGTCCTTGAGCGCTTTGGCCACTTCGATCGCGTCCGCCACGTCGAAGCCGCCATCGACCCAATCCATCACCGACAGCCGCGCGCCGAGCATCAGCTTTGGCGTAGCCTTGCGCACCGCCTTGGCGATCTCGACGACAAGACGCATGCGGTTTTCCAGCGAGCCGCCCCAGCGGTCCGTGCGCTGGTTGGACAAGGGCGACAGGAACTGGAAGATCAGATAGCCATGCGCGGCATGCAGTTCGATGAAATCGAAGCCGGCGCGTTCGGCCCGCCTTGCGGCTTCGGCGAAGCGCTCGATCAGTTGCAGGATCTCCTCGTCCTCCAGCGCGTGCGGCACGTTCCAACCGGTGTCGTAGGGGATGACCGAGGCGGAGACGGTCTGCCAGGGATCCTCATTTGGCTGCAGTGGCCCGCCGCCTTCCCACGGCTTGCGGTTCGAAGCCTTGCGGCCGGCATGGGCGAGTTGGGAGCCGAATTTCGTGCCGGGTGCGGCGACGCGTCGTGCGGCGTCCAGTGCGCGGCGGGCGGCGGCCTCATTGTCTTCGGAATAAAGGCCGAGGCAGCCATGGGTGATACGCCCGCGCCGCTCGACATCGGTCATCTCGACCGTGACCATGCCGGCGCCGGACATTGCGAGGTTCATCCAGTGATGGAGATGCCAGTCACTGGCCGAACCGTCGTCGGCGGAATACTGGCACATCGGCGCGACGGCGATGCGGTTGGGGAAGGTGAGGCCGTCGAGGGTGATCGACTGGAAAAGCGACGCTGTCATGAGAAACTCCGGGAGGGTTCGCAGCTATTTAGGCGACCGATGGCGCCTGCGCCAGACACGAGGCGGTGAAAGGGGTTCTGGACCAATCACTGACGGGATTGCCGAAATGCCGGTTCGCGGATACGCCTCGGCAATGCATGGCGCCCAAAAGTGGCCCGGTTTGGGAGAGCGACATGCATAAAACAGGAGCATAAAGCGCGACGCGCTTTTGCATGGAGACCACGATGGAAGATCGTATTCGCGTCCGTTCGGAGGAAATCCTCTCCGACGACTGGGCCGTCCTGAAGAAGACCGTCCTCGACTACCGCCGGCGCGACGGGCAGTGGGAGACGCAAATTCGCCAGACCTATGATCGCGGTGACGGCGCGGTGATCCTGCCTTACGATCCCTCGCGCTCGACCGTGCTTCTGGTGCGCCAGTTCCGCTATCCCGCCTACGTCACCGGCCACCGCGAGCCGCTGATCGAGGCCTGTGCCGGCCTGTTGGACGAAAACGATCCCGAAACCTGCATCCGCAAGGAGGCGGAGGAAGAACTCGGCTACCGGCTGCAGAACGTCGAGCGGCTGTTTTCGCCCTATATGAGCCCTGGCAGCGTCACCGAACGTCTCTGGTTCTTCATCGCCCGCTATTCACCCGCCGACCGCATCTCGGCCGGCGGCGGCGCGCAAGAAGAGGGCGAGGACATCGAGGTTCTGGAAATGCCGCTCGACGAGGCGCTGGCCGGCATCGCCGATGGCCGGATCATCGACGCCAAGACCATTATCCTGATCCAGCATCTGAAGCTCAACCCGATCGCCGCCTGAACGGCGCCGGTCCTCCTTAGCCAAGGCTTCGGGAGGACACTCCTTCATCTATTCGGGTGGCCCGCCACCGAAGCTCGAAGAGCGAAGGGTGGTGCGGATGAAGGGACTCGAACCCCCACGCCTTTCGGCACTGGAACCTAAATCCAGGGCGTCTACCAGTTCCGCCACATCCGCATGAACCGGCAATCCCATGTGGCCATCATTCTGTCAATGTCGGAGACAAGATGTAGAGGTCAGGGACAAGATGTGGTCAGGTCCAAATGCTGGTTATTCGCCGGGATG
>NZ_RZPH01000556.1:0-3971 GCF_004022825.1 Mesorhizobium sp. M7A.F.Ca.CA.004.04.2.1 | reverse complement strand
GCCGAAGCCCGGCCTGAACTCCGGCTTCATGATCCCGCAGGTGACGGCGGCGGCGCTCGTTTCGGAGAACAAGCAGAAAGCCTATCCGGCCAGCGTCGATTCGATCCCCACCTCGGCAAACCAGGAAGACCATGTTTCGATGGCCGCGCACGGTGCGCGCCGGCTGATCGGGATGGTCGAGAACGCCACCGCCGTGATCGGCATCGAATTGCTGGCCGCGGCCCAAGGCTGCGATTTCCATGCGCCGCTGGCCTCGAGCGACGCCCTGGAGGCAGTGCGTAAGCTGGTCCGGGCCGAAGTGCCGCATCTCGACAATGACCGCCATTTCCACCCCGATATGGAAAAAGCCATCGCCATGGTGCGCAGCGGTGCGACCATCGTGGCCGCCGGCGGCGTGGCTCTGCCGTCGATTTCCGGAGCGATGTGATGGCAAGCGCGCCCTGGCTGACGGTCACGCCCGGCACAGCCCCGTTGCTGGTGTCGATCCCGCACACCGGCATCGACCTCGCCGGCCTTGAGAATCGGCTGGTCTCGCCCTGGCTCGGCCGCCGCGACTGCGATTGGTGGATCGATAATCTCTATGACTTTGCTGCCGGCCTCGGGGCGACGGTGGTGCACACCGCGATCTCGCGCACCGTCATCGACGTCAACCGCGATCCCTCCGGCGCCTCGCTTTACCCCGGCCAGGCGACGACCGGCCTTTGCCCGACCGAGACTTTCGATGGCGATCCGCTCTATCGCGAGGGCGAAGAACCGGGGCCGTCGGAGATCGACGAGCGTCGCGAGAAATTCTTCGTGCCCTACCATGCCGCCTTGCAGGTCGAGATCGACCGGTTGCGTGGCCTGCACGAAAAGATCGTCCTCTATGACTGCCACTCGATCCGTTCAGTGATGCCGCGCCTGTTTGAAGGCACGCTGCCGGTTTTCAACCTCGGCACCAATGACGGCAGGAGCGCCGATCCGACGCTGCAGGCGATGGTCGGCCAGATCATGGCCGAAACCGGTGAAACCTTTGTCATCAACGGCCGCTTCAAGGGCGGCTGGATCACACGCCATTTCGGCCAGCCGCA
Source organism: Mesorhizobium sp. M7A.F.Ca.CA.004.04.2.1 (assembly GCF_004022825.1). Taxonomy (NCBI): domain Bacteria; kingdom Pseudomonadati; phylum Pseudomonadota; class Alphaproteobacteria; order Hyphomicrobiales; family Phyllobacteriaceae; genus Mesorhizobium; species Mesorhizobium sp. M7A.F.Ca.CA.004.04.2.1. The sequence continues at coordinate 2,901 of NZ_RZPH01000556.1, read as the reverse complement.
ACAAGGCGTGCATGCGCTGCAGATGGAACTCTCCAATCGCGGCTATATGCGCGAGCCCGATGGCAAGGGTACGCCGGACAACTGGCCGGTGCCTTACGATGCCGAGTTTGCCGCACCGATCCGCGCCACGCTGCGGAAAATCCTCGAGACTGCGACGTCCTGGGCGCGCGTCTGACATCAGGCCTTTTATGGAGTGACGCCATGAACAATCCTCGCCACAACATCCGCGAAGTCCGCAGCCCGCGCGGCACCGAAATCAGCGCGCGCTCCTGGCTGACGGAAGCGCCGCTGCGCATGCTGATGAACAATCTCGACCCGGATGTTGCCGAAAATCCCAACGAGCTGGTCGTCTATGGCGGCATCGGCCGGGCGGCGCGCACCTGGAACGACTTTGACCGCATCGTCGCCTCCTTGAGGACGCTGGCCGATGACGAGACTTTGCTGGTCCAGTCCGGCAAGCCGGTTGGCGTGTTCCGGACCCACCCGGACGCCCCGCGCGTGCTGATCGCCAACTCCAATTTGGTGCCGCACTGGGCGAATTGGGAAAAGTTCAACGAGCTCGATAAGAAGGGCCTGATGATGTACGGCCAGATGACGGCCGGCTCGTGGATCTACATCGGCACGCAAGGCATCGTGCAAGGCACCTACGAGACCTTCGTCGAGGCCGGCCGCCAGCACTATGGCGGCAATCTCAAGGGAAAATGGATACTGACCGGCGGTCTCGGCGGCATGGGTGGCGCCCAGCCGCTCGCCGCCGTCATGGCCGGCGCCTGCTGCCTGGCGATCGAATGCAACCCGGACTCGATCGATTTCCGCCTGCGCACCCGCTACGTCGACGAGCGCGCCGACACGCTCGACGAGGCGCTGGAAAAGATCGAACGCTGGACCAAGGCCGGGGAGGCGAAGTCGGTCGGCCTGCTTGGCAATACGGCCGACATCGTGCCGGAGATGTTCAGGCGTGGCATTCGCCCCGATATGGTCACCGATCAGACCTCGGCGCATGATCCCATCAACGGCTACCTGCCGAAGGGCTGGACGATGGCCGAGTGGCGCGAGAAGCGCGTCAGCGACCCCAAGGCGGTCGAGAAGGCGGCACGCGCCTCGATGCGCGAACATGTCGAGGCGATGGTGGCGTTCTGGAACGCCGGCGTGCCGACGCTCGACTACGGCAACAACATCCGCCAGGTGGCCAAGGAGGAGGGGTTCGAGAACGCCTTTGCCTTCCCCGGTTTCGTGCCGGCCTATATCCGTCCGCTGTTCTGCCGCGGCATCGGGCCGTTCCGCTGGGCAGCCCTTTCCGGCGATCCTGAGGATATCTACAAGACCGACGCCAAGGTGCGCGAACTGACGCCCGGCAACACCCATCTGCACAACTGGCTCGACATGGCGCGCGAGCGCATCGCCTTCCAGGGCCTGCCGGCGCGCATCTGCTGGGTCGGCCTTGGCGACCGCCACAGGCTCGGACTCGCTTTCAACGAGATGGTGGCCAAGGGTGAGCTGAAGGCGCCTGTCGTCATCGGCCGCGATCACCTCGATTCCGGCTCGGTCGCCTCGCCGAACCGCGAAACGGAATCCATGAAGGACGGCTCGGACGCTGTCTCCGATTGGCCGCTGCTCAACGCGTTGCTCAACACGGCGTCCGGCGCCACCTGGGTGTCGCTGCACCATGGCGGCGGCGTCGGCATGGGTTTCTCGCAGCACGCCGGCATGGTCATCGTCGCCGACGGCACGCCGGACGCCGCAAGGCGCCTGGAGCGGGTGTTGTGGAACGACCCGGCGACCGGTGTCATGCGCCACGCCGATGCCGGCTACGAAATCGCCGTCGAATGCGCCAAGGAGCACCAGCTCAATTTGCCCGGCATTCTCGGCTGATTGGCTGAGCCGATGCGTGTTCTGCGGGCAGCCGAATACCGGTCGATGCCGTGGAAGAACGGCGGCGGCGTGACGACGGAAATCGCCGTCTCGCCCACGGGTGCCGGGTTCGACGATTTCGACTGGCGCGTCTCGATGGCGCGTGTCGAATTGAGCGGGCCGTTCTCGCAATTCGCCGGCATCGATCGCACCCTTGCCGTGCTCGAAGGCGAGGGCATCGTCCTCGAGATTGCCGGCCACCCGCCGACATCCATAAACAGGACGACCGCCCTGTTTTCTTTCCCGGCCGACGTGCAGACCTCGGCTGCGCTGATCGGCGGGCCGATCACCGATCTCAATGTCATGACCCGCCGAAGCCGGGTGACGCATTCGGTCGAACGCCTGGTGATTTCGGCCCCCGTGGAAGTCCGGACTGAAGCCGGCACAACGCTCATCCTATGCTTGGACGGCGACGTCAGCGTGCCCGCCGCTGAACCGGTCCGCCTCGGTCCGCTCGACACGCTGCTGTCCGGTCCGGTCAGCACCGGCCTGCTCGTCCAACCCGCCCATGAGGCAACGCTGTTCGTGATCCGGATCGGCTCTGTCGCCGGCAACGATTAACGCTTGTTTCCAAACATGATCGCGGCACCGGCGAAATATAGCGTAAGCTGCTGGCGGCATCACGAAAAAGCCTGAATCCTCTCCGCCGATCTGGCCTGGCGGGAAGTGGGGTGCTTGTCTTTGAGTTTTGCTGAGAGACGACGCCCTGTCGTGGTGCGGAAACAAACTTTCGGCAAGTGGGGTTTATGCAACCAATTGCATTTGAACCGGTTTTAGGGCCATTGCCGTGGCGGTGACGCCGCTCAGTGCCCGCTTACGGAATTTTCAATGAATATTCAGACGAATCCTGCCCAAATCGAGAAGACAAGCGCGAGCTTCCCGGCCATCACGGAAGAGCCGATTCGATCCAACTTTCTGCCCGAAGAGCGTCTTCGTGGGCTTGGCGAAAGCCTGGCAAAAGGCGACCTCACGGATCTGTTCGGCCTGACG
>NZ_RZPH01000555.1:0-3982 GCF_004022825.1 Mesorhizobium sp. M7A.F.Ca.CA.004.04.2.1 | reverse complement strand
GCAGAGAGCCAGGCGAAATTGGCCACATTGGGAGGGAGGTTTGCGCTAAACGCATTATTTTTCTGGTACGCCCAAGGGGAATCGAACCCCTGTTACCGCCGTGAAAGGGCGGTGTCCTAACCGCTAGACGATGGGCGCGCTCAGACGAAGCGGCTTATACTGGTGTTGTGCGCAACCGGCAACCCGTCAGGTGCCACCTTGGACAACTTTTTTCCGGGCCAGCCAAATCAACGATTTCCCGAGGGTTGGCAGGCTTTGATAATTAGCGGCGACACCCATCGTTTCGTCATCCCAGGGTCTCCGCGACGGAGCCTCGCCCTACTTCGCCCTAGGATGACGAAGTTTGTGGGAGGCTTCGGCTAATCCCGAATGCTCAGAATGGTCACCGGTACGATCTTGGCTGCTAATAGGCCTAAGACCGTCTGCTAGACTAGCCGTCACCGCCGCTGCGCCGGCGGCAGCGCCAGTTCCAGTCGCGCTCGGGGCCGACGTCGACGTGAACCGATTCTGTGTGGCAGTACGTGCCGACGCCGCCGCGGCCGGGCATGCTTCTGATGTAGCTCGCCAGTTCCCATTTCGAAACGCCGGGAACCTGGATATCGGCGGCGGCGCAATACATGTGCAGCGAATTCTTGGCCCCGTTGGCGCGCCGGTTGCGGGCCGGGTCGCGATAGCCCGACGTCACCGTCATCTTGCGGCCGTAGTGGCCTTCGATCGTCTTCAGCACGCGCACCAGCGACGGCTTCAGGCAGGCCACATCGACGCTCTCGTTCTGCTTGAGCAGCCCGTTGGGCGCCAACCGGGCCATGCCGGCGGCTGACGCAACCTGATAGGAGCCGCCGATTGGCCCCTCATCCTCGTTGAGGTCGACGTCGCTTTCGTCGTCGAGGCCGGACTTGCGCTTGATCTCGAACAGGGCCGTCTGGCGCACGCCGGGCAGGGCGTCGCTACCCGTGATGTGATTGCTATCGTCGCCGAGCGAAGCCAGTTGCACCGGCTTGGCCGTGGAATTGGCCGAGGCCAGCGTGATGATCGGCTTTGCCGCTGCTGGCGTCGCTTTTGCCTGCGCCGGGGGCTGCTCGCCCGTCCGGGCGTTGCTGATGATGGGGGCTGGTGTCGCCGAGGCTGGCGTTGCGCCAAACATCGAGGCGAGGAAGCCTTTCTTCTTTGGTGCTTCGGCCTGCGGCATCTCGCCAGCCGTCACATAGACCGGGTTGTTCATGGCCGGAGCGGCAGCGGGCTTCGGCGCCGCCACGTCGCCGTCGACCGCGGCAATCTGCTGGGCGACCGCGTCGGTTTGCGGCGCGGTCTGTGCCTGCTGCGTCAGCGATTGCGGCGTGTTTCCAACGATGGTTTCGGCGCCCGCCGGCGTGGTCAGCGGAAAGGCAGCTCCCGGTTTGGACATAGGCACGTAGGCGACTTTTTCAGGCAGCGCCGTATCGCTCGCCGTCATCACGGTCGTCTGCTCGGTCGTGACCTCGGACGAATCGGCGACAGCGGCCGACTTGCCACTTGAGGCAGCATTCATATCCGATGCGGTGGCATTGTAACCGGGCATTCCGACCGACATTGTCGGGTCGCCAGCCGAAGTGCAGGAGGCCAGAAGCAAGGAGCAGAGCGCTGCCACAATGGCGCGGCGTTCTCCCTTTGCGAGGCTCCATCCTGCTGATTTCAAAGTCAAATTCCCCCTCGATGTCCGGTCGGTATATCCTTGGCGCCACACGCATGCGTCGATGCCAAGGTGACCTTTGTCTCCGATCCGGAAACGAGACCTGTGTCAAATCCGCAAGCCTGGAAGTATTTTTGCGGTGATTGTCGAATTACGGCCGCTTGATGGTTGACGACACCATTTCGCCCGCTTTTGGCGGTCCGTCAACTCACCACACATTACAGTCCGTTACACACGTACTTTCACATAGGTGCCGGGAGCATCACCCAAGGTTTTCATATGCTTGCCCGGTTTGCGGGCAGGCACGCGGGTGTTGTCCTTGGCCTCTATCCAGTCTTGCCAGTGCGGCCACCAGGATCCTGGATGGTCGGTGGCATTGGCTATCCACTGGCTGAAGTCGCCCGTCGGCGTACCCCCGGTCCAGTACTGGTATTTGTTGGATGCCGGCGGATTGACGACCCCTGCGATATGGCCCGACCCGGCCATCACATACTCGACCGTGCCGCCGAAATATTTCGAACCGAGGAACACCGAAAGCGCCGGCGCGATGTGATCTTCCTTGGAGGCGAGGTTGTAGACCGGGATGGTGATGTCCCCAAGCGAAACCGTGTGACCCGCCAGTTCCATCGTGCCTTGCGAAAGGTTGTTCTCAAGATAGCAGTTGCGCAGGTAGAAAGAGTGATTGGCCGCCGCCATGCGGGTGGAATCTGCATTCCAGTAGAGCAGGTCGAAGGGCAGGGGATCCTTGCCGCGCATGTAGTTGTTGACGACATAGGGCCAGATCAGGTCGCCTGAGCGCAGCATGTTGAAGGCGGTCGCCATCTTGGTGCCGTCGAGATAGCCTTTTTCGCTCATCGACTTTTCCACAGCGGCGACCTGTTCTTCGTCGACGAACACTTTCAGGTCGCCGGCATGGGTGAAGTCGACCTGCGTGGTGAAGAAGGTCGCCGACTTGATGCGGTCGTCGCCCTCTTGCGCCATCAGCGCCAGTGCCGCCGCCAGAAGCGTGCCGCCAACGCAATAGCCGATCGCGTTGACGTCGCGTTCGCCGGTGGCCTTCTCGACGGTGTCGAGGCCGTATTGCAGACCCTCGCGGATATAGGCTTCCCAACTCTTGGTGCCGTGGCGCTCGTCCGGATTGATCCAGGAGATGACGAACACGGTGTGGCCCTGTTCAACCGCCCAGCGAATGAAGGATTTCTGCGGGTTCAAATCGAGGATGTAGAATTTGTTGATCCATGGCGGGCAGATCAGCAAGGGCCGCTTGAGCACCGTCTCGGTCGCCGGGTCGTACTGGATGATTTCGGCGACGTCGCTGCGGCCGACCACCTTGCCGGGAGTGGTGGCGATGTTCCTGCCGATCTCGAAGGGTGAGTAGTCAGCCTGCCGCAGCTTCAGGTCGCCCTTGCCGGCGGCGATGTCCTCGGCCAGCATCTTCATGCCGCGCACCAGGTTTTCGCCGTTCGACGCGACGGTTTCACGGAACAGTTCCGGATTGGTCAGGATGAAATTCGACGGCGAGATGGCGTTGGACACCTGCTTGACGTAAAAGCCGGCCTTGTGGCGGGTGTGCTCGTCAAGGCCTTCGGCGTGCTCGACCAGATCGGCCGCCCAGCGCGAGGTGACGAGATAGGCCTGCTTGAGGAAATCGAAGAAGGCGTTGCGGCCCCATTCCGGGTCGAGGAACCGCTTGTCGCCGCGCTCCGGCTTGACCGCGTCTTCGGTGTCTTGCGCGGCGTTGCTGGTGCGCTGAATGGCGTTGGCCCAGACCGTCATATAGCCGGAGAACAGCCGCGTCTGCGCTTCCAGCGCGCGCTGCGGATCGGCAAGCCAGTATTCGCTGAGCTTGGAAAAGGTCTTCACCATATCGACAACGGGCTCGGCGACATGGTCGCGCACGTCGCCTTTTTCGCGCGGCTCGGCCCAGGCGGAAGCGGCCTTGCCGGCCTGCTCGATCATGCGCGCCATGTTCAGGGCGAAGCGTTCCGGGTCCTTCACCAGATATTGCTCGACGGTCGAAGGCTCGTCATCTTCCGCTTTGCCCGAATCGGGTGTTTTGGACATGGTTGGCGGGGTTCCTCCCGAGGCCTTTTCTTGACATATTAACATGGGACATCCGACCGGGCCAATCTCGCTCTACCTCGGCTGCCAAGGAAACAATATGACGATTAATATTGGCGAAACTGTTTTTTTCGGTGCCGGACATTTTTGCCGCATCGGCGCGGCGATCGTCCTCATCGGGATTGCCGGGTGCTCGAGCACCAACACGAATGGCCCGACGCCTGTCGCTGCGGGTACGGGGCCGAAGAATAC
>NZ_RZPH01000554.1:0-4013 GCF_004022825.1 Mesorhizobium sp. M7A.F.Ca.CA.004.04.2.1 | reverse complement strand
CGCCTTGACCGGATGCATGTAGAGCATCTCGGCATCGGGAGAGACGGCACGCACGGCAGCGAACTCGCCCGGCGACGCGACGTCGAAAGCCTTGACGCCGGCTTCGACCAGGGTCTTCAGCACGATCTGCTCGCCATTGGTCTTGACCGCATAGGCGGTCTTGCCCGGGAACATGCCCATGAACTGCCTGGCATCCGCCATCAGCACCTGCGGGCGGAAGCAATAGACCGGATCGTCCGGGCGAAGCGCCAGTGCCGCCTCGCGGGCATTCTCGAATCGCTGCATCGACGAATCCTTGATCTAGCCTGCGCACAATTAATCCAAGCTAGCGGCTAATGAAAACAATTCTGTGTCTCGTACGGCTGACGCTGGGGCGCTAGGTCTTGGCGGCAGGCGTTTGCCATCAATCACGTTTCGGGTGGCCCTTGTCGCCGAACCGGATATGGCTTCTGCCTGACTGGCATACGTCTGGGAGGGCGACTCACATGGCAATGGCCGCGACATCCGCACCACGCGGGCCGATGGTGCTCAAGGATTGGGGGCAACTCCTGCTGCTCGGCGCGATCTGGGGCGGCTCGTTCTTCTTCGCGCGCATCGCGGTGGCGGAGCTCCCCCCGCTGGTGCTGGTGCTGTTTCGCGTCGCCATTGCCGCGATTGCGCTGCAGATCTATCTCGGTCTGCGTGGCCCGTCCTTTCGCCTCGCGCTTCCGCATGCCGGCCTGTTCTTCCTGCTGGCGCTCACCAACAATGTCGTGCCCTTCTCGCTGATCTTCGCCGGCCAGACGGAGCTCGGAGCCGGCATCGCCTCGGTGCTCAACGCGACAACGCCGTTCTGGACGTTGATCCTCGCCAACGCGCTGACATCGGACGAAAAGCTGTCCTGGAACAAGCTCGCCGGCATTGCGCTCGGCATCGCCGGCACGGCTGTCATGATCGGCCCCGGCCTGCTTGCCGGGCTCGGCGGCTCGGTCTGGGCCAAATTCGCGCTGATCGGGGCTTCGCTGTCCTATGCCGTCGCGCTGATGGTTGCCCGCCGCTTCAGGGGCGTGCCCTCGCCGATCATCGCCACCGGACAGTTGACGGCATCGACCATCATCATGATCCCGATCGTGCTCTTCACCTACGGTCCATCCGGCCTGTTCTCGGCCTCGCCGCCGGTCTGGGCGGCGGTGCTGGCACTGGCGCTGCTGTCGACCGCCTTCGCCTACATCCTCTATTTCAACCTCGTCGCCTCGGCCGGCGCCACCAATGCCTCGCTGGTCACGCTTGTCGTACCGGCCAGCGCGATGCTGCTCGGCTTCCTGTTCCTTGGCGAGCGGCTGGAACTGTTCGAAATCGGCGGCGTGGTGCTGATCGCGCTCGGCCTCGTCACCATTGACGGGCGGTTGTTCGGCCGACGTTAGAGCGCCGCGCGTCCACTGGACGCGCAAAGGATGCTCTAACCACCCAATTGCCCCCCGCATCGCGAAAGTTGAATTCGGCTTCCGCAGCGGTAGCGCTGCCATGACACGGCAGCGACACGAGTCGGCCACATTTTATTCACAGGCCTGAAGCCGGTTTTTGCTTAGGAGTTTCAAAGCCTAACGGCAAAAGACATGTCGCGGATTTCACAATCACGTCGCAATGCAGCACATTTTCCGCTTGCCTGTGGCACAAATGAACCTAGACTCCGTGACATAGCTCTTTAAGAGGAGGCTATGTCATGGGACTTACGAGGCCTATCAACGCATTGATGATCTGTGCTGCGTTCGCCTTTATCGGAGCCCTTATTATGGGCTTCCTTCCCTGACCGCCAAAGCGGGGAAGACCAGCACCCAAATAGTCCAACCAATTCAAAAGGCCGGGTTTTTCCCGGCCTTTTGTCGTTCAACCCACTCTCATGCCGCAGCTGATCCGGCGGCCGCCGCCTCGTGCGAGCGGATGCCGATCATATGACAGATGGCAAAGACCAGATCGGCGCGGTTCATGGTGTAGAAGTGGAAATCGCCGACACCGCGCTCGACAAGGTCCATCACCTGTTCGGCCGCCACCGCCGACGCCACCAGCGCATGCGTCTGCGGGTCCCGGTCGAGGCCTTCGAAACGCTCCGCCAGCCAGCCGGGCACATGCGCGCCCGCCCTCGCGGAAAAGTTCGCGACCTGCTTGAAACTGTGAACCGGCTGGATACCCGGCACGATCGGGATGTAGATGCCGGCGCGGCGGACGCGCTCGACATAGCGCTCGTAGAGATCGTTGTCGAAAAAGAACTGAGTGATGGCACGCGTCGCGCCATTGTCGACTTTGCGCTTCAGCATCTCGATGTCGGTGGCGAAATCGGGGCTTTGCGGATGTTTTTCCGGATAAGCCGCGACGGAGATGTCGAAATCAGCAATCGCCTTGAGCCCGGCGACCAGTTCCGCGCCGTTCTCGTAGCCACCGGGATGCGGCCGATACGGTCCGCCGACGCCGGAGGCCGGGTCGCCGCGCAGCGCCACGAACCGGTTGATGCCGATCGATTTGTAATCCTGGATGACCGCGTCGACCTCGTCGCGCGTTGCCCCGACACAGGTCAGATGCGCCGCTGCAGGAATACCGGTTTCCGTCAGGATGCGCTTTACAGTGCGCGCGGTGCGCTCTCGCGTCGAGCCGCCGGCGCCGTAGGTCACCGAGACGAATTTCGGCTTCAACGGCTCCAGCCTCGTCACCGTCTCCCACAGCCTCGCTTCCATCTCGTCGGTCTTCGGCGGGAAGAATTCGAAGGAAACCCTGACCTTGTCGCCAATGTCGGGGCGGCGGGAAAAGCGGAACTGGTTCATCAGGCGGTTTCCCTTATCTGCCTTGTGTCGTTGGAAGGATCGGCGATCAAGAGGCGCCGGTCGCGGCCAAGCCAGAGTTTTACGGTGAGCCTGGCCTCGTTGCCGCCACGCGGCTCGAATTCCTGACTGTCTTCAAGATCGAGGCCGGCTTCCGAAAACCAGTCGGCGATCTGCCGGTCGGAAAAGCCGAGCCGCATATGCGCGTGTTCCTCACGCAGGAATTCCAGCGCATGCGGCGCGAAATCGACGATGACCAGGCGTCCGGCCGGACGCAAAAGCCGCGCCGCCTCGTGGATGGCACGGGCGGGATCGTCGAGATAGTGCAGCACCTGATGGATGGTGACGAGATCGAAGGCATCGCGCTCGACCGGCGGTGCGAAGATGTCGCCCTGCCGAACCTGCGCGTTCGAAACGCCTGCCTTGTCCAGATTGGCGCGCGCCACGGTCAGCATCTCGCGCGACATGTCGATGCCGACACCACGCCGATAAAGCGGCGAGAAGATTTCAAGCAGCCGCCCGGTGCCGGTGCCGAGATCGAGCATCGACTGGAACGGCCGCTTGCCGACCAGTTTCAGCATTGCGGCTTCGACGGCGCGGTCCGGCACATGCAGCGATCGGATATGGTCCCAGCTTGCCGCATTCACGGAAAAATACGCGACCGCCCGGTCCTGCCGCTTGCGCTTGACCGAGGCCAGACGCTCAAGATCGCGCTCGACCTGCGGATCGGCGCCGCGAATGCCGGAAACCAGCCCCATGACGAAGTCCCGCGCGGAATCCGCATCCGACAGGCGGAAGAAGGCCCACGACCCCTCCTGGTAGCGGCCGATCAGTCCGGCCTCCAGAAGCAGCTTCAGGTGCCGCGAAACGCGCGGCTGCGACTGGCCGAGAATTTCGGTAAGATCGGAAACCGTGAGGTCACCGCGCGACAGAAGTGCCAGTATGCGCAATCGGCTGGATTCGGCCGCCGCCTTTAACGTATCCACCATAGTGTCGAGCGAGACATGCATCAGCGTATTCTCTTTGAAAAGATATAAACATATGTTTATGTCGATTTTAGCGACCTTGCAAGCGCTATGTCGCTTCCGGACAAGAAAATGCCGCTTGTGTGGCGTTTTAAGAGACGTGGACCATGACTGAAACGCGTGAGATGTTCGAGGCGCGCGAAGGCGAGCAGAGGCTGGAGAACGATCCGGCCTTGATGCCGCCTGATGGCGGGAT
>NZ_RZPH01000553.1:0-4016 GCF_004022825.1 Mesorhizobium sp. M7A.F.Ca.CA.004.04.2.1 | reverse complement strand
CTGCCGATCATGGTCCGTTCGCGGAAGTTCGTGTTCGTCCACGCCGGCATCAGGCCCGGCGTCGACCTTGCGGCGCAAACCGACCACGACCTGGCCAACATCCGTTCGGACTTCTTCGAGGCAACGCACCTGCTCGACCGCTGGGTGGTGCACGGGCATACTCCGGTGGACGTCCCGAAGCTCGAAGGGCGCCGGCTCGGCATCGACACAGCCGCCTTCCAGAGCGGACGCCTGACCGCCGTCAGGATCGCCGACAAGCAAGGCAGGCTGATCTTCTCCTGACGCGCATCGATATTCAGGTGTGCTGACCTGAAGATCGATACACTTCAGAGAGGGTCCACTCGCGCAACGGTCGACGTCACACCGGCGCCTTGCCGCGCACTTCCGACTTTTCCAGATAGTAGCTCGAATATTTATCAAAGAATTTTTCCGACCCGCCGAACGATCCGTATTTGGCCAGTTTCTTCAAATCGACCTTGTTCAGCACCGCGCCGACGATCTTGTTGGCGACATAGGGTTCGGATTCCAGCATCGACCTGACCATCGCGCGTGGGGTGCGCCCCCACTCGGTGACCAGTACAAAACCGTCGACCAACGGCGCGAAGGCCTTGGCGTCGACCACCGGTCCGAGCGGCGGCAGATCGACGACGATGTATTCGAACGTCTCCTTGGCGTTCTCGATGAAGCGTCGCATGCCGGCCGAGGAGAGAAGTTCGCTGGTATGCGAGAAATGACCGCGCAGCACCGCCGGGATGATCGCCAGCTTCGTCTGCCTGTCGATCTTGCCGACGGACTGCCAGGTCTGGCCACTGACCACCGCTTCCATCAAGCCCTGCTCGGTTTCCATGCCAAGGCCCCGGCTGAGGCCGGGATTGCGCAAGTCGCCGTCGATCAGCAGCGTCTTGGAGCCATTGGCGGCGAGCAAGCCGGCGAGATTTGCCGCGACCGTCGACTTGCCTTCGCCGGGAAGCACCGAGATGACGCCGATGACGCGGCTGCCTTGCCCTTCCATCACGACGTCGAAGGCGATCTTGGCGCTTCGCAGCGTTTCGGAGAACATCGAGGCTGGAGAATCGATGCTGACCCGCATGCGCGCCCGCCTTTCGGCCGCCGACAGCGATTGGGTGGTCTTGGCGTCTACCTGGGTCTCGCCCGGCTTTTCTTCCTTGCCGAGCTTGCCGCCGATCGTGGGGAGATAGCCGAGGAATTTCAGGTTGACGCGGTCGCGCACGTCCTCGCCGGTCCTGAAGAAGCGTTCGTTGAACTCGTTCAGGCCACCAAAGCCGGCGCCCATCAGCAGGCCAAGCACCAGCGAAAGCCCGAGCACGACGATTGTGCGCGGGCTCGAGGCCGCCATCGGCATCGAAGCGTCGGAGATGATGCGGATCTTGCCGACAGGGAAGGATTGCTGTTGCGCGGCTTCCTCATAGCGGCCGAGGAATGTCTGGTAGAGCGTGGTGAGCGCCGTCGCCTGCTGATCGAGTTCACGCAGCTTGACTTGCGTCTGGTTGTCGACGGAACTCTTGCCCTGTGCGGCCGCGACGTTGGCCCTGAGCGCGGTCTCGCGTGCCTGCGCCACCTCATATTCGTTGCGATAGCTTTCGGTCAGCTGCTTCAGCTCGCCGAAAATCTGCGTCGATATGTCGGCCTTCTCCTTGGAGAGAGCCACCGCCTGCGGGTGCTCGGGGCCGAAATTCGCCTCGACGTCCTGCAGACGCTTGGCCACCGTGAGATAGCGGGTCTTGAGCGCCGATATGACCGAGCTGCTCGGCTGGTCGCTCGATATGGCGGCATCCTTGAAGGCGTTTTCGGAGCCGCTGTCGACAATGGCTTTGTACTGCTGGTAGCGGGCGCTGGCGCGCGCGGTGTCGGCCTGCGCCACGATAAGCTGGGCGTTGAGGTCGGAAAGCTGCTTGTCGCTCATCAGCTGGCCGTCGCTGTTGGCGGCCAGCCCGTGTTCGGCCCTGAATTTCTCAACCGCAAGCGAAGCTGCCTGCGAGCTCTGGCGCAGCTCCGTCAACCGGCCCTGGAGCCAGACCGCAGCCCGCTCGGTGGCATCGAAGCTGGCATCGAGCTGATCGGCGAGATAGGCATCGGCGTAGGCCTTGGTGATGGCGTTTGCCAAGGCCGGGTCCGTCGCCTGATAGCCGAGCGCGATGACGTAGCTTCGCCCGATGCGCGTTGCCCGCACCTCGCTCTGCAGCTTGAGGATCGCGTAGTCGCGGCGCGACGTGGCGATCAGCGCATCGCGGGCGGCCGGGTCGAGCTTGCTGAAGTCAGTGCCACCCGGCATGGAAGAGCTGGGGCGGACATACTGGATCAGGCCGCGGATGAGGCCTATGCCTTGGGCAAGCGCCGACTGGGGCGGATTCATGAATGTGTCGTTCTGGTCGAGCTTCAGCTTGTCGACGACCACGGCGGCAAGCCGCGTCGAGGTCAGGATCTCGATCTGGCTCAGGATCGCCGAATCGGTCTGCATGGTTGTCGACGTCGCCGAAATGTCGTCGACGATTTTGTTCAAGCCCTCATCGATCAGCACGCTGGCGACCGACTGATATTTAGGCGGCGTCGTCTGCAAATAGAGCAAGCCCAGGAAGAGACCGATGACGGCACACACGGCAACCACCTTGGCCTGCCGTGCGGCCATGCCAAGCAGCCGCTCGATATCGATGAAGTCTTCGCCGTCTCCTGCGTCCGAATTCGGCAATGGCATCCTCTTGTCGAGAGGAAAGTTGGCATAATTCATCTTCGGTCCAATTCTAGAGCCGGTCCATCGCAATGGACTCTATCTCACTGTTTCAACATGATCTTTTCCGGAAACCGGGACCCACTTTCCGGGATCATGCCTTGGCTTGCAGGCGCCTCGAAGATCGGGAGCATCGCCAGAAGCGAAGCAAGCGTCGTGCCAGACGGCGAGAACCTGCCGGCCCCTCTTCGCCGGCCATCTGACCATGCTCCCGAAAGATGGGCATTATGCGGCTTCTTCCTGGCGTTCATGCGACCGGACGAACTCCTGAAGCATCTCGAAAACCGGACCCTTCATGTCGTCGCGCGCCAGCGCGAAGGCGATGTTGGCCTGGATGAACCCTTCCTTGGAACCGCAGTCGAACATGCGACCCTTAAAAGGCTGGGCGAAGAACGACTGATCCTTCGACAGACGAACCATGGCGTCCGTCAATTGAATCTCGTTGCCGGCGCCGCGCTGCTGATTGCCCAGAAGCGCGAAAATCTCGGGCTGCAGGATGTAGCGGCCGTTGATGTAGAAGTTCGACGGCGCATTGGCCGGCGCCGGCTTCTCGACCATGGCCGTCACCTCGAAACCGCCACCGATCTCGGCGCCACGGCCAACGATGCCGTATTTGTTGGTCTCGCTCGGTTCGCAACGCTCGACGGCGATCACGTTGCCACCCGTGCGCTCATAAAGCTCGACGGTTTCGGCGAGGCATCCGCGCCCGCCGAAGGACACCATGTCCGGCAGCAGCAAGGCGAAGGGCTCGTTGCCGATAACCTCGCGCGCGCACCAGACGGCATGGCCGAGGCCTTGCGGCGATTGCTGGCGGATGAAGCTGGTGGCACCGGCCACAGGCAGCATGCTTTCGAGCGCCTCCAACTGGGTCTTCTTGCCGGTCTGCTCCAGGGTGCCGATCAATTCCGGATGCAGGTCGAAATAGTCCTCGATCACCGCCTTGTTGCGGCCAGTCACGAAGACGATGTGCTCGATGCCCGCCTCGAAGGCCTCGTCCACCGCATATTGCACGACAGGCCTGTCGACCACGGGAAGCATTTCCTTTGGCATCGACTTGGTCGCCGGCAGGAATCTTGTTCCAAGCCCCGCCACCGGTATCACGGCCTTCCTGATTTTCTTCATCGCAAATTCCTTCTGAGGAGATCGACTTCAGTCCATTCACAGGCCACGAAAAATCCCTCCATGTGCCTGCATCTTCACCTCCCCGCCCCAACGGCAAATTGTGCCGCCATTCTTCGCAACCGCACGGCGATCGGCATGCCCATATGCC
>NZ_RZPH01000552.1:0-4016 GCF_004022825.1 Mesorhizobium sp. M7A.F.Ca.CA.004.04.2.1 | reverse complement strand
GGACGGCCGCATCGGCGCCATCCGGGACGCGCTTGACGCCAATGGTTTTCAGGACGTCGCGATCATGTCCTATGCGACCAAATTCGCCTCGGCCTTCTACGGTCCCTATCGCGAGGCGGTGGGCACCGCCGGTCTGCTCAAGGGCGACAAGAAGACCTATTACATCGACCATGCCAATTCCGACGAGGCGGTGAGGGAGGCCGAACAGGACATCGCCGAGGGCGCCGACATGCTGATGGTCAAGCCCGGCCTGCCCTATCTCGACATCATCCGGCGGCTGAAGGACGAGTTCCAGATGCCGACCTTCGCCTACCAGGTGTCGGGCGAATATTCGATGATCAAGGCGGCAGGCGCCAATGGCTGGATCGACGGCGAGAAGGCAATGCTGGAATCGCTGCTCGCCTTCAAGCGCGCCGGGTGCGACGGCATCCTGACCTATTTCGCACCCGAAGTGGCGGAGATGCTGAAGGGAGGCCGCTAGGTCGCTTTGGAATTTTAACGCAATCCGCTAGAATGAATTCATGAGCAGGAATGAGGTGATAAAGCGGTTGCAGAGAAATGCAGATGCCATCAAAGGCATGGGCGCGACTTCGCTTTATCTGTTCGGATCGATTTTACGGGGCGACGCAGGACCTGACAGCGATCTCGACCTCTTCATCGATTATGATCCTGCAAGACGCTTTTCGCTGATTGATCTGGTCGGCATCAAGCAATTTCTTGAGGAGAAGATGTCAGCGGAGATCGATATCACCACCCGCGACAGCCTCAATCCCATGTTGAAGGCCGACATCGAACAATCTGCTGTGCGCATATTTTGATGGCAGTGCGCCGGATCGAACCGATTCTAGCCGAAATCATGGAGGCCCTGGACGGCATCTCTGCTGCCGCCGCGGGCAAGACGTTGGATGACTTTAATAGCGACTGGCTGCTCCGACATGGCATCGAGCGCGGGATCGAAATCATTTCCGAAGCTGCCCGGCACATTCCAGATGATTTGGCAGCACTTGCTCCCGAGATTCCATGGAAACAAGTTCGTGGGATAGGCAACGTTTTGCGTCACGAATATCACAAAACCTCCGGTGCGATAGTATGGCCGGTGGTGACCGACAGCCTGCCGCCACTGCGTCTTGCTGTCGAACGTATGCTCGAAGCGTCGCAGCGCCGATAGTTTTGGCTGACACTTGCGGCTGCATCCTGTTCGCGTCGCAAGGAAGGAACCGCGATATTTCTCTCGTCACAAGCAATTGCATGGCAACGGAACATTTGCTCGCGTCGAGACTGCCGGATCTTTCTGCTCTGCACGTGCGGTGCGGCAAAGTTCTCTAAAATACCGCTTGCAATTCACAATCAGTTTGCTACAAAACAACTGCTTGCAAAATACAACCGGTTATCGAGGAGGCTCGCATGTCCAAACTTCGCGTCAACGCTTTCACCCTGTCGCTCGACGGCTATGGCGCCGGTCCCGATCAGGATCTGCAAAATCCTCTCGGCGTCGGTGGGGAATCCTTGCACAAGTGGTTTGTCGACACCTGCACCTTCCGCGAGAAGGTGCTCGGACAAGATGGCGGCACCACCGACGTCAACGAGGCGTTCGCGGCGCGCAGCTTCGAGAATGTCGGCGCCTGGATCCTCGGCCGCAACATGTTCGGGCCGATCCGCGGCGAGTGGCCTGACGACAGCTGGAAGGGCTGGTGGGGCGACAACCCGCCCTATCATGTGCCGGTTTTCGTGCTCACCCATCACAAGCGGGAACCGATCACGATGGAGGGCGGCACGACTTTCCACTTCGTCACTGACGGTATCCATTCAGCTCTTGAACAGGCTAAGGCTGCCGCTGGCGGCAAGGACGTGCGGGTCGGCGGCGGCGTCGCCACCATCCGGCAATATCTGCAGGAAAAACTGATCGACGAGATGCATCTGGCGATCGCGCCGGTGCTGCTCGGCTCGGGCGAGAACCTTTTCGCCGGCCTCGATATGCTCAAGCTGGGCTATATCTGCAGCGAGCAGGTGGCGACGCCGCTTGCCACGCACGTCACCATCAAGCGGGCGTAGTTACAGCTTTTTCTCCCCGTCACTATACGGGGAGAAGGGAGCGATCCATCAATACTTCTCCGGCACGTAGAGCTCGCGCGGCAGCACCTGGCGCTCGTATTCGGGGTTGAAGACGCGCTCCGGCAAAGTGATCTCCTCGTGCGGCACTTCCTCGTAAGGCAGCTGCTTGAGCAGATGGTCGATGCAGTTCAGCCGCGCGCGCTTCTTGTCGTTGCCCTCGACGATGAACCAAGGCGCTTCCGGGATGTTGGTGCGGGCGAAGGTCTCTTCCTTGGCCTTGGTGTACTGCTCCCAGCGCACACGCGACTGCAGATCCATCGGCGACAGTTTCCACTGCTTCATTGGATCATGGATGCGCATCAGGAAGCGCATCTGCTGTTCCTCGTCGGTGATCGAGAACCAGTATTTGACCACGGTGATGCCCGAGCGGACCAGCATGCGCTCGAACTCCGGCACGTCGTGAAAGAATTCTTCGACCTGATCGGGCTGGGCAAAGCCCATCACCCGCTCGACGCCCGAGCGGTTGTACCATGAGCGGTCGAACAGCACGATCTCGCCGCCGGCCGGCAGATGCGGGACATAGCGCTGGAAATACCATTGCGACTTTTCGCGCTCGGTCGGCGCCGGCAGTGCCACGACGCGGCAGATGCGCGGATTGAGCCGCTGGGTGATGCGCTTGATGACACCGCCCTTGCCGGCCGAATCGCGTCCCTCGAAGATCACCACCAGCTTCTTCTTGTGGTAGGCGACCCAGGACTGCAGCTTGATCAATTCGGACTGCAGGGTGATCAGGTCGCGAAAATACTGCATGCGATCGATCGAAGGCGGATGCGAGTTCTTGTAGATCTTGGCGATCTCCATCGACAGCGCCGGCTCCGACATTTCGAGCTCATAGTCTTCGTCGAGCGTGTCGGCGAGCTCGGCTTCAAGCCAATCCCTGGCCGGAGAATTCTGTTTTAGCTCGGTCATTATCGGCTGCTCCACTTGCAAGCTCTGTCGATCCACGTCCGGCGCCCCAAACTCCGGCTTACAGCCCGGAACGGCAACGCCTGAGCCGACTTCAATATAGGCCTGCAATGACGGTTTTATTGCAGCCCGAGCGTGATCGCCGCCGCTGCCAATCCCGCCAGGCATGATCGATCCGGCGTCCTGGCATGGCGACAAGTCGCGCAAATTGTCCTACAAATAGCGGCCACATTCGGGCGCCCTCCCCAGCCCCTTCCCCAACGCAATCGCGAGGATCGACATGGAATACCGCACCCTCGGCCGTTCCGGCCTGAAAGTTTCGACGCTGACCATGGGGACCATGACGTTCGGCGGCGCCGGCGCATTTTCGGCGGTCGGCAAGACCGATCTCGACGAGGCGCGCCGGATGATCGATCTCTGCATCGACGCCGGCATCAATGTCATCGACACCGCCAACGTCTATTCGAATGGCATTTCCGAAGAAATCATCGGCGAAGCGCTCGGCGGCAAGCGCAAGGGCGACGTGCTGATCGCCTCCAAGGCACGGATGCGGATCGGCAAAGGCCCAAACGATGAAGGCTTGTCGCGCCATCACCTGATCCGCGAATGCGAGAAGAGCCTGAAGCGGCTCAGGACAGACGTCATCGACATCTATTTCCTGCACGAATGGGATGGCGTGACACCGCTGGAGGAAACCATCGGCGCGCTCGACACGCTGGTTGCCCAGGGCAAGATCCGCTATGTCGGCTGCTCCAACTATTCCGGCTGGCAGGTGATGAAGGCGCTCGGCATCAGCGACAGCCGCCACCAGCCGCGCTTCGTCACGCAGCAGATCCATTACACGCTGGAAGCGCGCGAGGCGGAGTACGAGTTGCTGCCGATTTCCGTCGACCAGGGGTTAGGCGTCCTGGTCTGGAGCCCGCTTGCCGGCGGATTGCTGTCCGGCAAATACCGCCGCGACAGCCCCACCGCCCGCCAACTCGCGGGCTGGTCCGAAC
>NZ_RZPH01000551.1:0-4018 GCF_004022825.1 Mesorhizobium sp. M7A.F.Ca.CA.004.04.2.1 | reverse complement strand
GGGGCGGGCCCGCCCCCGCCGCTGTCGATGCCTGCTGCGTCAGGGATGCGGACGCCAAGGCAACCGGCGCATCGGGTTGCGGCTGCGCAACCGCGCCAGCCACCGAGACGCGAGAGAATATGGCGGCCGGCGTCGATGCCTGAACGATCTGTCCTGCGCAAGGCAATCTGGGCGCTTGGACTGACCCAGATCATCGGCTACGGCACGCTCTATTA
The DNA here is from genome assembly GCF_004022825.1 of Mesorhizobium sp. M7A.F.Ca.CA.004.04.2.1. Classification (NCBI taxonomy): domain Bacteria; kingdom Pseudomonadati; phylum Pseudomonadota; class Alphaproteobacteria; order Hyphomicrobiales; family Phyllobacteriaceae; genus Mesorhizobium; species Mesorhizobium sp. M7A.F.Ca.CA.004.04.2.1. The sequence continues at coordinate 3,803 of NZ_RZPH01000551.1, read as the reverse complement.
CAGCTTCTCGATCCTCGCGCCGGCAATGGCTGGGGAGTTCGGGCTCACGGAAGGCTGGGTATTCGGCGCGCTGTCGGCCTCGCTCTTTGCCGGCAGCCTGTTCGCGCCGACTGCCGGGCGGTGGGCCGACCGCTTCGGCGCCGGGCGCATAATGACCGTCGGCTCGGTGGCGGCAGCCGTGGCGCTGGCGCTGTGCGCCGTCGCGCCCGACCGCGTGACCTTCGTCCTGGCATTGCTGGCAATGGAGCTGGCCTCCAGCTTCGTCCTCTACAGCGCCGCCTTCGTGGCGATCGTGCAGATCGGGGTTCCCCGGCCGCAACGCAGCATCACCCACCTGACGCTCATCGCCGGGTTCGCCTCGACCCTGTTCTGGCCACTGACTTCGGCGCTGCATGCGCATCTGACATGGCGCGAGGTCTATCTTTTGTTCGCCGCACTCAATCTCGGGCTCTGCCTGCCGATCCACGCCTGGCTGATGCGCCTGTCGCGCCGCCACGCAACAGTCATGCCGCAAGAGCGCGGGCCCGCCCCCGATGAAGCGGGCACGCGGCTCGATGCGCGGCGTGGCCGGGCCGTGTTCCTGCTCATGCTGGCGGGGTTCGCCACCGAGGGCTTCGTGCTGTCGGCGATCCTCATCCACATGGTGCCGCTGACGGCGGCGCTGGGGCTCGGGACCGCAGGCCTTTTCGTCTCGACCCTGTTCGGGCCGGCGCAGGTCGCCAGCCGGCTGATCAACATGCTGTTTGGCGGCCGCCTGCAGCAAACGCACCTCGCCGTCATCGCCGCGTCGCTGGTCACAGCCGGGCTGTGCGCACTGCTCCTGACGACGCCATGGCTGCCCGGCGCCTTCGTGTTCGTATTGCTGTTCGGCCTCGGTTCCGGCCTCACCAGCATCGTCGGCGGCACCTTGCCGCTCGAACTCTTCGGCCGCGAGGGCTATGGTGCGCGGCTCGGATGGGCAAGTGCTGCCCGTCAGTTCACCTCGGCCTTCGCGCCGTTCGCGCTCGCCTTCATGATGGCGCGGACATCCGTCGCCAATTCCCTGTGGGTCCTGGTGGTCGTCGCCGCGAGCGGCGTCATCGCCTTCCTCGCCATCGTGCTGCTGAGGCGCCGCGGCCGGGTTGCGTTCGCCATTGGCGGCAATCCGGAAGAGGCGGCCTGACCGCGCCTCAATGTCTGAGAATCTTGCTCAGAAAAGCGCGGCTGCGGTCGGTCCTGGGGTGTGAGAAGAACTCGTCCGGCGTGCCGCTTTCGACGATGGCGCCGGCGTCCATGAACACCACGCGCTGGGCGACCTTGCGGGCGAAGCCCATCTCGTGTGTCACCACCATCATGGTCATGCCTTCATCGGCGACCGCCACCATGACGTCGAGCACTTCGGAAATCATCTCGGGATCGAGGGCCGAGGTCGGCTCGTCGAACAGCATGATCTTGGGTCGCATGCCAAGGCAACGCGCGATCGCCACGCGCTGCTGCTGGCCGCCGGAGAGCTGTGCGGGATAGGCATCGACCTTATCGGCGAGGCCAACCTTGGCCAGCAATTCGCGGCCTGCTTTTTCAGCCTCGGCGCGCGGGATCTTGCGGACGTGGATGGGGGCGAGCGTGACGTTTTCGAGTGCCGTCTTGTGCGGGTAGAGGTTGAACGACTGGAAGACGAAGCCGATCTCGGTGCGCAGCTGCGTCATGTTGGTGGCGGGGTCGCCCAGGCGTTGGCCATCGACGACGAGGTCGCCGTCCTTGATCGCCTCCAGGCCGTTGACGCAGCGGATCAGCGTGCTCTTGCCCGAGCCGCTCGGGCCGCAGACGACGACCACTTCGCGCGGCTCGACGCTGAGCGTGATATCCTTGAGCACATTGAGCGTGCCGAACCATTTGTTGACGCCGCGAAAGTCGATCATGCCGGTTTTGGCAAGGCCCGTTTTGGTCATGTTTTCTGGACCTTTGGGGTTGGAAGTCACAACTGCACCTCGCCATGCGCCGCGCCCATGCGCTGCTCCAGCCGGCGGGCCAGCATGATCAGCGGATAGCAGACGATGAAATAGCCGACGCCGACGAGGAAGAAGACCAGCAGGCCGTTGGGCACACGCTGCACCACCAGCCAGCCAACCCGGGTGAGGTCGGTGAGCCCGATCGCCGAGACGACGGAAGAATCCTTGATCAGCAGCACATACTGCCCGACCAGCGGCGGCAGCACGATGCGCATCGCCTGTGGGAGGACCACCTGGCGCATGCGCTGCAAGCGCGACAGGCCGGACGCCAGCGCCGCCTCGACCTGACCTGTCGGCACCGAGCGGATGCCGGCAACGACGATCTCGCAGATGAAGCAGGCGGCGAGGTTGGTCAGCGCGATGATGCCGGCGGTGAAGGCATCGAGTTCGATGCCGAACTCAGGCAGGATGAAGAAGATCAGGAAGATCTGCACCAGGAACGGCGTGCCGCGGATCAGGGCGACCCAGGCCCCGATCAAGCCCGAGATCAGCCGGTTGCCGCCGGTCCGCAGGATGCCGAGGCCGAAGCCAAGCAGGGTGCCGAGCACCAGGCTGATCAGTGACAGCATCACGGTCATGCCGAGGCCGCGCAGGGCCAGCGGATAAGAGCCGGCGAGGCTTTGCAGTTGTTGCCAGATCATGTCCGCGCCCCCGCCGTGCCGAGCCAGCGGCTGGAGACGCCAGCCAGTCCTTTCAGTCCGTAATACAGCAGCAGGTAGAAGGCGGCGATGGTGAGGAAACCTTCGGCCGGCATGAAGCGGTCGGAAGCGAGCAATTGGCCGGCGCGCGTCAGTTCGGAAACCGAGATCAGCGACAGAAGGGCGGAATCCTTGACCAGCACGATCGCCTGGCCAAGCAGCGGCGGGATCGTCACCTTGAAGGCCTGCGGCAGGACGACCAGACGCATGCGCTGGACATAGGTCATGCCCGAAGCGACGCTGGCCTCGACCTGGCCACGTGGGATCGACAGGATGCCGGCGCGAATGATTTCAGCGATATAGGCGCCGCTGTTGAGCGACAGCGCGAGAATGCCGACGACCAGCTCAGGCAGGACGAAGCCGAGCCGGGGCAGGCCGAAATAGAGGAAATAGAGCTGCGCCAGCAAGGGTGTGGCGCGTACGGCGTCGATATAGGCCTTGGCCGGCACGCGAAACAGCCAGCCGCGCTGCAGGTTCATGGCGCACAGCACGATGCCGACGATCAGTGCGCCGACAAAGGACAGCGCCGACAGCCAGACGGTCGTGATCAGGCCCTGCCCGAACAGCGGCAGATATTCGACAATGGTGCGGAAACTGAAATTTTCGAGCATCGTTGGGTGCAATCCCCAGAGTGCAGGAAACGACGGATGAAGCGAAATTCCAGGCGGTTTCGCGGCGCTTGAGACGCGCGCGAAACCGCCTGGGTTTTATCGCTGCTTAGTGGTCTTTCTTCCAGGCGTCGGAATTGACCCAGTAGTCGAGGTTCTTCTGCAGGCGACCATCGATGGTGACCTGGTTGAGGAACAGGTTCATCCAGATCAGCAGGTCCGGCTCGTCATAGCGGGTGGCGAAGGCAAGCGGCTCCTTCGACAACAGGTCCGGCATGATGGTGAAGCTGCCGGCCGGATAGGCGGTCGACTGGCCCTTGACCGCCGAGACGTCGTTGACGCCGCAATCGGCCTGGCCGTTGTTGACGGCGTCGAGCAGCAGCGGACCGCCGCCCTTGTAGCTCTTGATGTCGGCGTCGGGGAAGGCTTTCTTGGCTTCCTTCTCGCCGGTGGCGCCGAGCAGCACGGCGATCTTGGTGCCCTTGGCCTTGCAGTCCTCAGTGGTCTTG
>NZ_RZPH01000550.1:0-4022 GCF_004022825.1 Mesorhizobium sp. M7A.F.Ca.CA.004.04.2.1 | reverse complement strand
GACATGGACCGGCTGATTGCCTGGTTGGAAACGCGTATGCCCGCCGATGACGGCCGGATCTCGTTGGTGCATGGCGACTACCGGCTGGACAATCTGATCTTCGCGCCGGACCGGCCGAAGGTGCTGGCGGTGCTCGACTGGGAATTGTCGACATCAGGCCACCCCTTCGCCGATATCGCCTATCAATGCATGCAATGGCGGCTGCCGCACGCTTCCGGCTTTCGCGGCCTGGGCGGTGTCGACCGTTCCGCACTCGGCCTGCCCTCCGAGGAGGACTACGTCGCCGCCTACTGCCGGCGGCGCGGGCTCACCGGTATCGGCAACTGGACGTTCTACCTCGCCTTTTCCTTCTTCCGGCTGGCCGCGATTTGCCAGGGCGTCTACAAGCGGGCGCTGGACGGCAACGCCTCCAATCCGGAAAAGGCCCGGACCTATGGCGAGGCGGTAAAGCTGCTTTCGCGCCTTGCCGCGAAGCTGATCGACAAGGAGGCGTGATGGGCCGCTTTGACGGAGCAAAGGTGCTGATCACGGGTGCCGCCAACCTCGACAAGCGTCGGCACGATCCGAAGCATACCGCTTGGGAACTTCCCGTGCCCTTGTCCGTTTCCGTACAGCGTATATAATTTAGCCAGCCACCAACCAACCAAAGGCACCAGATCTTGCCGCAGAGCGTCCAGACACGCCGCGAGAAGCAAAAGGCCGAACTGCGCTCCGAACTTGTCGAGGCCGCGCACAAGCTCGTCCAGGAAGAAGGCTATGAAGGCCTGACCATCCGCAAATTGGCCAAGCGGGTCGGCTACGCCCCGATGTCTGTCTATTCCTACTTCGCCGACAAGCAGGACATCCTGTTCGCTCTGGCCGAGGATGCGTTCGAGACGCTGGCCCGCCGCATCGAGGAGCATCCATCCGATGATCCGATCGAGGCCTTGCAGGCGGTGATGACCGAATATGCCGCTTTCGGACTCGGCAATCCCAACGAATACCGCACCGTGTTCATGACCGAAAAGACCAAGCTGCCGGAAGGCTACAATGAAATGGAGGAGAGCAACCCTGCTATGAAGGTGCTGATCAGCAGGGTCGAGGCCTGCGTCGCCGCCGGCAAATTGCAGGGCGATCCGCGCGCCATCGCCACCATGCTGTGGGCGGTCGGCCACGGCACGATCTCGCTGCTCATCACCTTTCCGTTCTACCCCTTCGGCGATCCGCAGGCCTTCGTGAAGCGGATGTGCGATTTCACGCTCGCCACGCTCAGCACGCAAAACGTCCCGCCGCTGACCGAGACACCGGTCAACTGCTGAACGCCGTTTCCTGGTTTTGTGTATTCCCCTCCAGACCTGGGGGTTCTTGGTTAACAAAAATTTATTGTACGCGTACGGTTTTCCTTGAACTTCGCGATCGACGGGCGTATATGTACAGCGTATCGTACATGTACGAGAGAAATTCACCCGTCGGTACGAATTGAATTCGACCCGGAAACCGGAGACTGACAATGAAAAAGACACTCCTCACCCTCGCCGCCGTGCTGGCACTTTCGGGCTCGGCCTTCGCCGCCAACACCACCCATCCCGTCAAGCATGCGCCGGTGGCGGCCTGCGTTGACACCAGGACCAACGTGAAGCTCGATTGCGCTTCGACCGGTTCGGTCGAGAAGAAGGGTGCCACGCAAAATACCGCTGAAGGCAAGGGCCCGCGGCTCGGCATCAGCATCAATCCGTGGATTGTACCAAGCGCATTTTGACATCAGCAAAGATCGCGTCTGGCCGGCACAAGCCGGCCAGCTTCAGCCGACCGAAACCGGCAGCTTCGCCGCTGAACTCTCGAAGGCCGCGTCGATCAGCTTTTGCATGTCCGCGGCACGCCGGAACGACGGATCGCCATTCCGGCCTGTATCCAGCGCATCGGCAAAGCGTCGCGCATTGCGCTTGACACTGGGCAGCGCCAAGATCTGCCAGCGCTGAAGATCGACATCGCCGCCGAGACAGGCCGACAGGTTCGATGCCTTGCCGTCGGTTTCGACCCTGATGGCGCCCTTGGTGCCGTGCAGGGCCAGCGACAGATCGTTGGCGTGGCCGGTCATGTAGCGGCTCGCCACGATCGTAGCGAGCGCACCGGAACTGAGCCGCGCCGTCATTGCCACGCTGTCATTGGCGTCCAGCACATAGTCGCCGATGCGCTCGCCCTCGGCCTTCGGAAACGTCACCAGATCGGCATGCAGGCTGACGATATCCTGGCCGGCGCCATAGGTGGCGAAGTCCAGGATATGGATGCCGACATCGCCCAGCACACCGGTCGAACCGTGCCGGCTCGACAAGCGCCAGAGCCATTTGTCCTCGACCCGCCAGTCGCCCCACGACTGGCTGACCAGCCAGCTTTGCCGGTAGCTTGCCTCGACATGGCGCAACACGCCGATCTCGCCGGCCAGCACCATGCGCCGCGCTTCATGGATCGCCGGTGAGTTGCGATAGGTCAGGTTGACCATGTTGACCACCCCTGCAGCCTCGGCCGCTTCGGTCATATCAAGCGCGTCGGCGTGGTTCGGCGCCAGCGGCTTTTCGCAAAACACATGCTTTCCCTGGGCAAGCAGCGCCAGCGTCGTTGCCATATGCGCACCATCCGGCGTCGCGTTGATGGCGGCATCGAACTGACCGCAGGCGATCGCCGCCTCCAGGCTCTCGAAAGATTCGCCGATCTTGCTGACGGCGGCAAACGCCGCCGCGCGGCCAGGCACCTGATCGACGCAAGCGACGATGCTGCAGCCGGGAATCCCGGCAAACTCATCGACATGATGTCCGGCGATGCCGCCGGTGCCGAGCAGAAGAATTCGATGCATCAGTTCAGGCCCCCAGCCACCTCACACCCCAATCAGCTCAGGCCCGAATCAACTCAGGCCCTTGTCGCCGTCGGCATGCAGGCGCAGCCCCTTCTGCACGATCTTCTCCTTGGCCGCATCCGTCGGCACGTTCGACGCATTGGTGATGCCGGACCATGCCGGCGCCGGGTTGTGCGCCCAGTGCACGGCGTTGCGCAGCACCTGCTGCACGCCCTCATTGTGATAGATCGGATAGGTCTCGTGGCCGGGCGAGAAGTAGAAGATCCGTCCCGCGCCGCGCTGGTAGGTCAGCCCGGACCGGAACACCTCGCCACCCTCGTACCAGGAGACGAACACCGTCTCCAGCGGCTCCGGCACGGCGAAGGGCTCGCCATACATTTCGGTCTCGCCGATCTCCAGGCACTCGCCGATGCCTTGCGCGATCGGGTGGCCGCGGTTGATCGCCCAGACGCGCTCGCGCTCGCCCGCCTCGCGCCATTTCAGCGAACAGGGCGTGCCCATCAGCCGCTTGAATATCTTCGAGTAGTGGCCGGAATGAAGCACGATCAAGCCCATCCCTTCCCACACCCGCTTCTGCACCCGCTCGACGATCTCGTCCTTGACCTCGCCATGCGCCGCGTGGCCCCACCACAAAAGCACGTCGGTGGCCGCCAGGCGCTTTTCGCTCAGGCCGTGCTCGGGCTCCTGCAAGGTGGCGGTGGTCGCCTCGATGCCCTTGTCCTGGTTGAGGGCGGCGGCAATGGTGCCATGCATGCCCAAGGGATAGAGGTCGCGCACGGCTTCATTGGTCTGCTCGTGGACATTCTCGCCCCAAACGATCGCTTTTGTCGGCATTTTCATCTCCCAAAGCGCTTTAAATAGCATGTCAAAAGGGATTGAGAAGGTGCCGATGCCGCCTGGCCCGATGGAATACTACGTCTTGCGCTTCTTGCGCCCCGGCACGGTCTTGGCCGTGCCCGGTTTCGCCGGGGCGCCGGGGATGGCGGTTCCGGTAATGGATATCGGATCGCTGGCCGGGAACGTGTCTTCGAGGCCTTCCTCGAGTTCCTCTTCGGCGCTCGGGGCTTCATGTCGCTCATGTTCGAGCGAGCGGACGGCCGATGTCTTTATGACCGGCGACTTCGGTGCGGAATTCGACGGCATCGGCATTCTCCCTCGGCGTGCGGATGCAGAACGAGCGTGCCCTGCAAAA
>NZ_RZPH01000054.1:0-12561 GCF_004022825.1 Mesorhizobium sp. M7A.F.Ca.CA.004.04.2.1 | reverse complement strand
CTACAGGCGCGTCCACGCCGCTGTCTGGCCCGACGTCCTCGAGGTCATCAGCGGCGCCAACATCCGCAACTATTCGATCTTCCTGCGCGAACCGGAGAACCTTCTGTTCGCCTGCTGGGAGTATCACGGCAGCGACTTCGCCAAGGATGCGGCGCGAATGGGCGAGTCGCCGGCGATGCGCAAATGGTGGGAGCTGTGCGACCCCATGCAGACGCCACTGCCGACGCGCGCCGACGGCGAATGGTGGGCGGCGATGGAAGAGGTCTTCCATCTCGACTGACCGTGTCCCGGCCGGGCGGCGATCCGTTGTTTCATCCAGCCGTTTGCCGCCCTCAAACTGCGCCGCAAGGCGCTCTCATCGCACGCCACTCACCTGACCGATCCGCCGCAACGCCCTGCAGTCCAGGCCTTTCGCAACCGCACCTTGACCACTGACATTCTATTATATTAGTATTCCAAATCACTTTTGCCTCTCGACGCTCCTTGTCGGGGAGAGCCTTTTCAGAGTTTGGGTCATGGCACGGTTCATCAAGCTGTCGGATACAGACAACATTCTTCTGGCGGTCGATCCGTTGAAGATCGGCGACAAAGCCGGGGACGTGGCAGCGAAGGCGCGCATACCGCGCGGGCATAAGATGGCCCTGCGCGACATCGGCTCGGACGACCCGATCGTGAAATACGGCCAGACCATTGGCTTTGCGCGGGAACCCATCGTCGCCGGCGACTGGGTTCACGAGCACAATGTGTATCTGCGCAATTTCGAACGCGACTACGTCTTCGGCACCAATACCAGGCAAACCGAGATCGTTGCCGAGGCCGAGCGGGCCACCTTCATGGGTTACCGTCGGCCGAGCGGCAAGGTCGGCACGCGCAACTTCATCGCCGTCCTGACGTCAGTGAATTGCTCTGCCAGCGTCGCCCGGTTCATCACCGACGAGGTCAACCGGTCTGGCATCCTGCGCGACTATCCCAATATCGACGGCATCATCGCACTCGTCCACGGCACTGGCTGCGGCATCGACACCAAGGGTCCCGCTTACGACCTGCTGAAGCGCACGCAATGGGGCTTTGCCACGAACCCCAATGTCGGCGGCGTGCTGATGGTCGGGCTCGGCTGCGAAGCGTTCCAGATTCCGCGCTGGATGCAGTCGTACAACATCGAGGAGAGCACGATTTTCCGCACGATGACGATCCAGGAAACCGGCGGCACGCGAAAGACAGTCGAGGCCGGCGTTAAGGCGATCGTCGACATGCTGCCTACGGTGAACGCCGCCGAAAGGACGCCGCAACCAGCCTCCGAACTGGTGCTAGCACTGCAATGCGGCGGATCGGACGGTTACTCCGGCATCAGCGCCAATCCGGCACTGGGTGCTGCGGTGGACCTGCTTGTCGGGCAAGGCGGCACGGCCGTGCTCTCGGAGACGCCCGAAATCTATGGCGCCGAACATCTTCTCGCCTTGCGCGCCGAGAGCCGCGCGGTGGGTGAAAAGCTGATCGAGCGCATCCGCTGGTGGGAGGATTATACCGCCAGGCACGACATGGAGATGAACAACAACCCTTCGCCCGGCAACAAGCTGGGTGGGCTGACGACCATCCTGGAGAAATCGCTCGGCGCCTCCGCCAAGGGCGGCACCACCAATCTGCGCGCAGTGCTGGAATATGCCGAGCCGATCAACGAGCGCGGCCTCGTCTTCATGGATACGCCTGGCTACGATCCGGTCTCGGCCACCGGGCAGGTCGCCGGCGGCGCCAACATATTGTGCTTCACCACCGGCCGCGGTTCGGCCTTCGGCTGCAAGCCGACGCCCTCGATCAAGCTTGCCTCCAACACCTTTATCTTCGAGCAGATGCGCGAGGACATGGACATCAATTGCGGAGACATACTGGACGGCGTCTCGCTGGCCGAGAAGGGCGAGGAAATCTTCGCCGAGATCCTGCGCGTCGCATCCGGCGGGCGCACCAGGTCGGAAGCGCTCGGCTATGGCGACAACGAGTTCGTGCCATGGAGCCTTGGCGCAACCATGTAGCGATATCGCCCGCCTGCGCAGGCCGGCCTTTATCCCGGAAGTAGCTCAAACGGAAAGAACCGCTCGACATGAACAGGATCGATCTTGACGGCCAGCACGCTGTGGTCACCGGCGGCGCCCAGGGCCTCGGCTTTGCGATGGCCAGACGTTTCGTCGCCTCCGGCGCGACGGTAACCTTGTGGGACCTCGATGAGGCCCGCCTCGAAACCGCCAAGAAGGAACTCGGCAGCGCCGCCACGACGGAGACCGTGGACGTCGCCGATTGGGCGTCGGTGGACGCGGCGCGCGCCAGGACCGAAGAGCTGGCCGGCAAGATTTCCATTCTGGTCAATTCCGCCGGAATTGCCGGCCCGGCCGCCCCGCTCGACGTCTACGACATCGAGACGTGGAAGAAGGTCATCGACGTCAACGTAAACGGTACGTTCTACGTCAATCGCGCCGTGGTTCCCGGAATGAAGGAGCGCAATTACGGACGGATCGTCAACATCGCTTCGGTGGCCGGCAAGGAAGGCAACCCCAACGCCTCCGCCTATTCAGCCTCGAAGGCGGCGGTCATCGGCTTGACCAAGTCGCTCGGCAAGGAACTGGCGCAGTACGACATCGCCGTGAACTGCATCTCGCCGGCCACGGCACAGACGCGCATCCTCGAACAACTGACGCCGGAGCACATCGAATATATGCGCTCGCGCATTCCGCGCGGCCGCCTGCTGGAGGTTGACGAAGCCGCGGCGATGGTCGCCTGGCTCGTCTCCAAGGAGAACAGCTTTACAACCGCCTCCACGTTCGACCTGTCGGGTGGACGGACGACCTACTGAAAGGCAGTTGCCGTTCAGCCAGGCAACCGACCCAGACCAATCGCAAAGCGCTCCACCATTGCGAGGCCAGGCTCGCCTGGCCGCATCGCCGGAGCCCGGTCATGTACCGGGATGCCGGCGCGGGCGCCGAACAGCCGCTTGCCGTAACAGACCAGGCTCTCGATGCCTTGCATGACGAAGACGGCAGCCGGCAATATTCTTGCATATTCAGCCTCGGCCGTGACTTCGTCTCCGGCGCGGAACGCATGATAGGCGCGCACGGCATAGTCGGCGCAATCCGGCGCCAGGATCATGCCGCGGCAACCGATGCGGAAATTGTCGATCAGTTCCAGGCCGCCGCGTCCGTTGAAAACCGGTATCCGGCCTTCGGTGCGCTCGATCAGCCCGGCGATGTCGGTGACCGGACCTTCGCCCTTGATCAGCCTTATGTTGGGATGCAGCGTGACGAGTTCGCGGATTTCGTCCGATGACAGGCCGCGCCCGAAAAAGGCCGGCGCGTTCTGGATCGCCACCGGCAGGTCGGTCGCCTCGGCGACGCGGCCGAAGAACTTGATGTATTCCGGCGCACCATAGGATCCGGCTGGCGGCGGCTGCAGGATCACCCAATCCGCTCCGACGCTTTCGGCATGGCGAACCTGCGCCACCTGCTCAGCCACAGAAGAACCGAAGATGGTGAAGGCGAGCGGCACTTTTCCTGCGGTGTCTTCCGCCGTCCAGTCCATGATCGTCCGACGCTCGGCCTCGGTCAGCTAGGCGACTTCCGTTGCCAGGCCGAGCGCCGCCATGCCGTGCACGCCGGTCGCGAGGCAGATCTCGACCTGCCGACGCATCGCCGCGCGGTCCAGCTGTTCGTTCACGTCAAAGAGCGCGTAGAGAATGGCGTGAATACCGTGGAAATCATCTGGTTTGAATTTTGTCACGCGTACCTCAATGGCTTTCGCGTGGAATGGCATGGCCACGGCTTCCGACGAGAAAGTCGAGGTCGGCGCCACGATCCGCCTGCAGGACATGGTCGACGTAGAGGCCTTGATAGCCGCCGCGCATCGCCGGGACGGGCGGTAGCCAGGATTCACGACGCCGCGCCAACTCCTGTTCCGACACGTCGAGATGCAGCTTCCTCGCTTCGACATCGAGCTCGATGAAGTCGCCGCTCCTGACCAGCGCCAGCGGGCCGCCGATAGCGGCTTCGGGTGCGGCATGCAGAACGACAGTGCCGAAGGCGGTACCGGACATGCGGGCGTCGGAGATGCGGATCATATCGCGGACGCCTTGCTTCAGCAGCTTCCGAGGCAGCGCCATGTTGCCGACTTCGGCCATGCCAGGATAGCCTTTCGGCCCGCAATTCTTCAGCACCATGATCGACGCATCGTCGATGTCCAGCAAGGGATCGTCGACGCGCGCCTTGTAGTCGTCGATGTCCTCGAAGACGACGGCGCGGCCGCGATGCTTCATCAGCGCTGGCGAGGCGGCGGACGGCTTGATAATGGCGCCGTCGGGCGCCAGATTGCCGCGCAGCACCGCGATGCCGCCGTGCGATGTCAGCGCCTTGTCGCGCGGGCGGATCACCTCCGGATTGTAGTTTTGGGCGTCACTGATGTTCTCGCACACGCTCTTGCCGGTGACGGTCAGCGCGTCGAGATCAAGCAGATCGGCCATCTCCTTCATGACGGCCGGAATGCCACCGGCGTAGCAGAAATCCTCCATCAGGAAACGGCCGGACGGCATCAGGTCGAGGATGGTCGGCACATCGCGGCCATATCTGTCCCAATCGTCCAGCGTCAGCTCGGTGCCGACGCGGCCGGCGATTGCCAGCAGATGCACGACCGCATTGGTCGAGCCGCCGATCGCGCCATTGATGCGGATCGCGTTGGCGAAGGCTTGTCTGGTGAGGATAGCCGACAGGCGCAGATCCTCATTGACCATCTCGACGATGCGCCGTCCGGTCATGCGGGCGATGCGGCTGCGGCGTGCATCGACTGCCGGATAGGCGGCGTTGCCCGGCAGCGCCAGGCCGAGCGCCTCGACCATCGAGGCCATGGTCGAGGCCGTGCCCATGGTCATGCAGTGACCGGGTGAGCGCGACATGGCGCTCTCGGCATTGGCGAAATCCTGCTCGCTCATCACGCCGGCGCGAACGTCTTCCGAAAACTTCCACACATCGGTGCCGGAACCGATTTCGCGGCCTTGGAAGCGGCCATTGAGCATCGGCCCGCCGGAAATAACGATCGACGGCAGATCGCAAGAGGCCGCGCCCATGACCAGCGATGGCGTGGTCTTGTCGCAGCCGGCCATCAGCACGACGCCGTCCATCGGGTTGCCGCGGATCGCCTCCTCGACATCCATCGAGGCGAGGTTGCGAAACAGCATCGCCGTCGGCCGCAGATTGGACTCGCCGCAAGAGAAGACCGGGAATTCGAGCGGCAGGCCGCCGGCTTCCAGCACGCCGGCCTTGATGTGCTCGATCAGAGCACGGAAATGCACGTGGCAAGGCGTGAATTCGGAGAATGTGTTGCAGATGCCGATCACCGGACGGCCGTCGAAGGCATCATCGGGCAGGCCGTTGTTCTTCATCCAGCTGCGGTGGATGAAGGCATCCTTGCCCAGCCCGCCGAACCAGTGCTGCGATCGTCTCTTGGTCATGGTCTTTCCGGCGTTCAGGCGGGATGCTGGAGCTGGCTCAGTCCACCGTCGACGACGAGCGTGGCCGCGTTCATGAACGGGCACTCGTCGGAAATCATGAACACCGCGGCAAGCGCGATCTCGTGCGCCGTGGCGATGCGGCCGCCGGGGTGCAGCGCCATGGTGTTGGCGCGTGCTGTGGCTGGATCGGCAAAGCTGTTCCAGTAATCGATCGCCTTCTGCGTCTCGACATAGCCCGGCGCCAGCGCGTTCACGCGCACGCCTTGCGCCGCATATTCGAGTGCCAGCGATTTGGTCAGGCCGAGCAGCGCGTGCTTGGCGACCGGATAGGGGAAGGTGTGCGGGATGATGGTGAAGCTGTGCGTCGAGGCGATGTTGAGGATGGCGCCGCCGCTCGCGATCATGCCCGGCAGCACCGCCTTGCTGCAGTTCCAGGCTCCCTTGACGTTGACGTCGAAGTTGCGGTTCCACTCTTCCTCGGTCGCCTCGAGCGGCGTCGAGAACACATTGACCCCGGCATTGTTGATCAGCGCGTTGATCGGGCCGATCTCGGCGGCCGCTTGGCTGACGGCAGCCGCAATCCCGGCGCTGTCGCTTATGTCGGCCGCAACATGTCCGACATGGCCTTGCGGTGCGGCAAGGCCGGCGACTGCCTTGTCCAGCAACGCGCCGTCGCGGTCGACCAGGAACAGTTTTGCGCCTTCGGCCAAACAGGCTTTGGCGATGGCAAGCCCGATGCCTTGCGCTGCACCCGTCAGGAAAATGCGTTTGCCGGAAAGGCGCTCAACCATTTTTGTCCCTCCAGCCTATCGCCGGCCCAAAGCCGACGAGCGCAGATTGTCGAGCAGCACGGCCAGCAGCAAAATGACGCCGCGCACGATGTACTGGTAGAAGGCCGGGATGTTGAGCAGGTTCATGGCGTTCTCGGCGATGCCCATAATCAGCACGCCGACGATGACGCCCGACATGGTGGCGCGGCCGCCGGCAAGCGAGACTCCGCCGAGCACGCAGGCCGAGATAACCGAAAGCTCGAGCCCGACCGCCGCGTTGGGCTGGCCCGAGGTGATGCGCGACGCCAGCAGGATGCCGGCGATACCACAGACGACGCCTTGCAGCGCAAAAATCCAGATGCGCGTCCGGTCGACATTGACGCCGGCAAGCCGCGAGGCCTCCGGATTGCCGCCGATGGCCAGCGTGTTCTTGCCGAAAACGGTCCGGTTGAGGACGAAGCCGAAGATGCAAAACAGGATGGCAAGCACCCAGACCGGCGTCGGTATGCCGAGCAGTTTCGAGAGCGCCAGCTGATAGAAATCCGGGCTGTTGATGCCGACGGCGCGGCCGTCGGACGCGATCAGCGCAAAGCCGCGCACGATCTGCATGGTGGCCAGCGTCGTGATCAGCGCGTTGATGCGAAATTTGGCGATGACAACGCCGTTGATGAAGCCGACGAAAGCGCCGCAGGCGATTGCCGCCAGCAGGCCAAGCAGGATCGAGCCGGTGTAATTCGAGGCCATCACAGCGACCATGCCGGCAAAGGCGACGATCGAACCGACCGACAAGTCGAAGTCGCGCGTGGCGAGGCAGAACATCATGGTGCAGGCGACGATGCCGACGGTGACCACCGACTGCAGCAGGCCGAGCATGTTGCGGTCCGTAAGGAAGTTCGGCACCAGAGCCGACACCAACGCGAAGGCGACGACAAAGATGACGACGAGCCCCTGTTCGCCGAGCAGGATTTTTTTCAACTGGTCGGTCATGCCAAAAGTCCTCAGGATGCGATCGCGTCGGGGGTTTTCTGATCGGGGAGAGCGGCAGCCAGGATCGCCCTTTCGGCGAACTGGTCGCGGGTGAGCTCGGCGCTGACGCGGCCGCCGCACATCACCAGGATGCGGTCGCAGATGCCCATCACCTCCGGCAGTTCGGAAGAGACGACGACGATCGCCATGCCATCCTCGGCAAGCTGGTACAGTAGCTCATAGATCTCGGATTTGGCACCGACATCGATGCCGCGCGTCGGTTCGTCGACAATGAGAACCCGCACGCCCTGTTCGGACAGCCAGCGGCCGAGGATGACCTTCTGCTGGTTGCCGCCGGAGAGGTTGATGATGTCCTGCTTGCGCGACGGCGTGCGCACCTTCAGCTTCTTGATAAAGGTCTCGGCCGTGGCGATCTCGCTGGCGCGGTTGAGCACGCCGAAGCGTGTGTGATGGCGCCGCGACGAGATGTTGATGTTCTCCTCGACCGAGCGCCCCTGGATGATGCCGTCATGCTTGCGATCCTCCGAGCACAGCACGATGCCGGCCCGGATCGTGCCACGCGGATCGGTGGCGCGAACCAGCTTGCCGTCGACGGTGATGGTGCCGCCCGAGCGCGGATCGGCGCCATAGACCAACCGCATCAGCTCCGAGCGCCCGGCGCCGATCAGGCCGAAGAAGCCGACGATCTCGCCTGCCCTTGCCTCGAAACTGGCCGGTGTCTGCAGTTTGGGGCCGCTGAGAGCGTCGACCTTCAGGCGGACATCGCCTGTTTTTCGTGCGCGAAAACCCCAGATATCCGAAATCTCGCGGCCGACCATCTCGGCGACGACCTGATCGCGGGTGACGCCTTTCAGCGACGCGTGGTGCGCCGCGAGCTTGCCGTCGCGCAGCACGGTCAGGCTGTCGCAGAGCCGGAACACCTCGTCGAGCCTGTGCGAGACGTAGATGATGACCTTGCCCTCGCTGCGCAGGCGATTGATCAGGGCAAACAGGATTTCGCTTTCGCGCGAGGACAGCGACGAGGTCGGTTCGTCCAGCGCGATAACGCGTGCGTCGAGCATGACCGCCTTGGCGATCTCGACCATCTGGCGTTCGCCGATCGACAGCGTCTTGACCTTGCGGCGCATGTCGATGTCGATACCGGCCGATTTCAGCTTGGCGCCGACGTCGTCCAGCATCCGGCGACCGGCGATGATGCCGGCGTTGGCGGGGAAACGACCGAGGCTGAGGTTTTCGGCAACGGTGAGTTCAGGAACGAGTTGCAGTTCCTGATGAATGACAATGACGCCATTGTCGAAGGCATCCCGGGTCGAGGTATAGGCTTGAACCCTGCCGTCAATGCGGATCTCGCCCTGATCGGCATGCTGGTCGCCGGAGAGGATCTTGATCAGGGTGGATTTGCCGGCGCCGTTCTCGCCCATCAGGCCATGCACGGCGCCTTTGTCGACGCCGAACGAGACGTCCGACAGCGCCTTGACGCCCGGATAGGTCTTGGTGATGTGCGAGAAGTCGAGAAAGGACACGAGCCGATCCTTTTGAGCCATGACAAACAGGCGGCGGGATGAGCCGCCGCCTGTTTGTACAGGGAGGATTATTCGATGCCGAGGCCCTGGCGGACCTTCTGGTAGTCGTCACGCTTGGCGAGTGCACCGGAAGTCAGGATCAGCTTCTCCGGTTCCTTGTTGTTGGCAACCCAGTCATACATGTTGAGCGCCGTCTCGTAGCCATGACGCTTCGGCGAGATGATCACGGTGCCGACGAAGCCAGTGGCGGTCGGCTTCTTGAACTCGTTGATTGCGGAATCCGCGCCGCCAATGCCAACGCCGATCACGCTGTCAGCGGGGATGCCGACGCTTTCGGAAGCACGCACTGCGCCGAGCACCGCCTCATCGTTGAGGCCGAAGGAGACCCATTTCTTGATGTCGGCATGGGCGTTGAGCACGACCGTTGCGGCGTTGAGGGCGGCTTCGGTGTCGGTCTTGGCCTGTGGCGCGTCGAAGATGTTCTCGGCCTTGAAGCCGTTTGCCTTCAGCACCGAGATGGCACCTTCGACGCGGTCGACCGCGGTCGGCAGTTGGTCGTAGGAGACGCGGATGGCGCCGACCTCGTCGGCCTTCCAGCCGCGTGCCTTCATTTCGTCGACGATCGCCTGGCCGACGGCTTCGCCGATCTTGGTGGCCGAAATGCCCATATGCGGCATGTCTTCCAGCGCCTTGCCGTCGGCGCCGACCAGACGGTCGTCGACAGTCATCAGCTTGAGATTGTTGGCGGCGGCCTTGGCGACGATGCCGGGGCCAAGCTTCACGTCCGGTGTGCAGACGATGAAGCCCTGGGCGCCCTGGGCGCCGAGATTGTCGATGGCCGACATCAGCTTCTCACCGTCCTCGGCGCCGATCTTGACCAGGGTAAAGCCCTTCTCCTTGGCGGCCTGGTCGGCGAACTTCCATTCGTCCTGGAACCACGGCTCCTCGGGCTGTTTGACGATGAAACCGATCTTGGTGTCCTGAGCATATGCAGCGATGGTCGTGACGGACAGCACGGCAAGCGCGCCCGCGACGAGCGCGGTCTTCAAAAGTCGCATGATTACCTCCCAGCGATAGACCGGGCGCTCAGCCCGGATGCCGGAGTCTCTAATCGCTTTTATCATACTCGTCAATTGATCTGGTATGATAATTAATGTACATGCTCTGACCAGCGATCGCTGGCGCAATTGATCCGCATCCGTTAAGGGCGGACCGGCTGTGCGAAACCAGCGGTTCGCCGCCTTGGAGGAGGGCTGAGGTGACCGAGATTCTGAAAAAAGCCCCGGGAGATACGACCACTCGCCGCCCGCGCGTGATGCCGGATGTGACCAAGGCGATAGCCTCTGACATCTTCTCCGGGCGCTATCCGGCCGGCTCCTCCTTGCCGACCGAAAACGAGCTCGGCGTCGAGTATGGCGTCAGCCGCACCGTGATCCGCGAAGCCCTGAAGGTGCTGGCCGCCAAAGGGCTGGTGCTGTCGCGGCCACGCATCGGCACGATCGTCTGCAACGAGGACGACTGGAACATCATCGACCCGCAGGTGCTCGCCTGGCACGCGCCGCACGCGCTGGACGACAAGCTCTTCGACGCCATCCTCGAAACGCGCCGCGCCATCGAACCGCTGGTCGCAGAACTCGCCGCCACCCGCGCGACGCTGCAGGAAATCGCCGATCTCGAAGCGGCATGGCGAGGCATGGCCGGCGCTGGCGAGGACCTCGCCGCCTTCTCGCGCAGCGACATCGCTTTCCACCAGATCGTCTATGCCGCGAGCCACAACCCGATCTTTCGCCAGATCGGTAATCTCATCGACACCGGGCTGAAATTCTCGCTCGAGGCGACGGCGGTGATTTCGCTCGACCGGCGCATGGAGGCCGTGGCGGCGCACCGCGAGGTGGTCGAGGCGCTGCGCATGCGCAATGCCGAGGCGGCACGCGGGGCGGCAAACAAGATCCTCGACCTCGCGGCGCGCGACCTCGGCAGCGCCAAGAAACTCAAGAGCAACTGAGACTGCGCATGAAAATCATCTCGCTCACCACCTACATCGTTCCGCCGCGCTGGCTGTTCCTGAAAATCGAGACCGATGCCGGCGTCACCGGCTGGGGCGAGCCGGTCGTCGAGGGCCGGGCACTGACCGTCGAGGCAGCGGTCAAGGAGCTTGGCGATTACCTCATCGGCAAGGATCCCCGCCTGATCGAGGACCACTGGACGGTGATGCACCGCGGCGGCTTCTACCGTGGCGGGCCGATCCTGATGAGCGCCATTGCGGGCATCGACCAGGCACTGTGGGATATCAAGGGCAAGGCGCTCGGCGTGCCTGTGCATGAATTGCTCGGCGGCAAGCTGCGCGACACGATCAAGGTCTATTCCTGGATCGGCGGGGACCGGGCGGCGGAAGTCGCGGCGGGTGCCCGGGAAATGGTTGCGCGCGGTTTCCTGGCGTTGAAGATGAACGGTACCGAGGAGTTGCAGATCGTCGACAGCCACGACAAGATCGATGCCGCTGTCGAACGCGTCGCCATGGTGCGCGAGGCCGTGGGGCCCAACATCGGCATCGCCGTCGATTTTCACGGCCGCGTGCACCGGCCGATGGCGCGCGCCCTGGTCAAGGAGCTGGAGCCCTACAGGCTGATGTTCATCGAGGAGCCGGTGCTCAGCGAAAACCGCGAGGCGCTGAAGGAGATCGCCGCGCTTGGCTCGACGCCGATTGCGCTCGGTGAGCGGCTCTACAGCCGCTGGGACTTCAAGTCGGTGTTCGAGGAAGGTGTCGTCGATATCATCCAGCCAGACCTGTCGCATGCCGGCGGCATCACCGAATGCCGCAAGATCGCGGCGATGGCGGAAGCCTATGATGTGGCCGTGGCGCCGCACTGCCCGCTCGGGCCGATCGCGCTTGCTGCGTGCCTGCAGCTCGACGCGGTCAGCTACAACTGCTTCATCCAGGAGCAGAGCCTCGGCATCCACTACAATGCCGCCAACGACCTGCTCGACTATGCCGCCAACAAGGATGTCTTCCGCTACGAGGATGGTTATGTCGCCATTCCCGACGGACCGGGACTGGGTGTCGAGATCGACGAGGACTATGTCAAGGAACGCGCCAAGGAAGGCCATCGCTGGCGCAATCCGGTCTGGCGCCACAAGGACGGCTCCTTCGCCGAGTGGTGATCGGGCTGCCTTTCAGTCTCTAAGCGCTCCATGAACAGTGAGGACTTTGTCCGGCGAGCCATCGCTCTCAAGAAATGGCTCGTTCGTTCCGTTGATGGAGGCGCTTTCAGCGGCGTTGCCTGAACTGGCCACCAAGCGCAACGGCCGCAGTGCGGCACATTCATCGGCTGCGAATTGCAGAGGAACTGTTTGGTGGAGCCAATCGGGATCGAACCGACGACCTCTTGAATGCCATTCAAGCGCTCTCCCAACTGAGCTATGGCCCCACTTCCGGCAGTCAACCGGCGCCGTTTCCGGCGAAGAGATCCGGCGCGGGTTGGAGACCACGCCGTTAGTGCAGGCGGCTTCTAACCCCGCCCTTCTCAGATATCAAGCCTTCGATAGCCGCTTTTTCTTCACAGGCCACGAAAGCCCGCAAACGCCCGCTTTCAAGGCCGATCAGACCTCGTCGTCGTCGTCTCCGACGCCGATCATGTCGGCGACGTCGTCGTCTTCTTCCTCTTCGTCGGCAAGGAAAGTGTCATCTTCGTCGTCGCCGAGATCGACGTCGTCCTCATCGTCGCCAAGATCCGGCAGGTCGTCGCCCTTGACGTCCTCATCAGCCTCTTCGAGCGAGACGACCTCAACGCCTTCTTCT